>JBDUCP010000102.1:0-6649 GCA_040003405.1 Verrucomicrobiota bacterium | reverse complement strand
GTAGTGGCAGCCGTGCCGGCTGCGCAGGCGACACGCCTGCCACCACCGAAGGTCGGCATGATCAGTCTCGGCTGCGCCAAAAATCTGGTCGATGCCGAGATCATGCTCGGCAGTGTTTTGCAGCACGGCATGGAAATCACTGCGCGCGCGGACGAGGCCGATGTGCTCGTGATCAATACCTGCGCGTTCATTGATTCTGCCAAAGAGGAATCGATCGACGCAATTCTTGAGGCGCATCAAGCGCGCGGCCTAACGAGTAGGCCGGGACAGAAATTGATTGTGAGCGGCTGCATGTCCCAGCGTTTCGCGAGCGAGTTGCGCGAGCAATTGCCAGAGGTCGATGCCTTCATTGGGCTCGATCAGGTGAAGGATCTCGGCGCCATTGTGCAGCGTGTTGTCGCCGGGGTCGGCCATCGCGGAGACAGTTTTGTCAGCGACCGCCCGACCTACATTCCGGATTACGACACGCCGCGCTTTCGCCTGACGCCAGCGCACAGCGCATATTTGAAAATCGCGGAAGGCTGCAATCATCCGTGCAGTTTTTGCATCATCCCGCAAATGCGTGGGCGGCATCGCAGCCGGCCGCCTGCTTCTGTTCTCGCCGAAATTCGCGGACTGGTCGCCGAAGGAGTGAAGGAAATTAATTTAATCAGCCAGGACACCACTTACTACGGGATGGATTTGTGGACGGCGAAAGCGGGACCGCGCCAGCCGGTGGACTCGTCGCGTGGGCCAACGCTCGCCGCTTTGCTGCGCGACATTCAGCAAATCGACGGCGAATTCTGGGTGCGGCTGCTCTACACCCACCCCGCGCATTGGAGCGATGAGCTGATCGAGACGATCGCGCAATGCGACAAGATCGCGCGTTACATCGACATGCCGCTGCAGCACATCGACGAGACGATGCTCGGCCGCATGCGGCGCGAGACCAGCCGTGCGCACATTGAGGATTTGATCGCGGCCATCCGCGCCGGAATCCCGGGAGTCGCCTTGCGCACGACCTTCATCGTCGGCTTTCCCGGGGAGACCCAGGAAGCCTTCGCGTCGCTCCTGGAATTCATCGAACGCACGCGCTTCGAACGGCTCGGCGTTTTCAAATATTCGCAGGAGGAGGGCTCGCGCGCTGCGAAAATGCCGGAACAGCTTCCGGCCAAAACAAAAAACGATCGCTATCGCTGCGCCATGATCGTGCAGCAGCGCATCGCGCGCGAAATGGCGGAGGAGAAAATCGGACGCGAATTGCGTTTGCTGGTCGATCAGCCGCTGATCGCGCGTGCGGAAGCGGATGCGCCAGATGTGGACGCGCGCGTTATTCTCGCGACACCCGCGACCGTGGGTGAATTCACCCGACGCCGCATCACCGGCAGCCGCGGCTACGATTTGCTCGCCTGATGAGCGCGCTGGTGGAAAAATTGCACCCGTCACGAAGTTAAACAGTGACAATGAAATAAAATTCAGCGATTTTTCCCAACCTCAGCAGGCGTCGTCATGAGTGATCCGAACGGACCAAAAAAAGAAACGGTGCGCATTACTTTGCCACCGCGGTCGGCCGCTGGTTCCGCTAACGGCGATGCGCCGAAAAAGGAAACGGTGCGCATTATTTTTCCGCCGCCGCCGCCAGCTCGAGCCGCCACCTTCAAATCGCCGAGCGCGCCGCTCACCGCCGCGCCGATCGCCCCGCCTCCTGCGCCCCCACTCGTTAGGCGACCGCCCGCGCCGGCCTCCACCGTATTACCGCCCGCGCCGAAACCACCTGTCGCGCCGGTTGTCACTCCGCCGCCTACGGTGGGAACATCCGGTATTTATCCAGGCGCTTCCGCGCCCCCGGGTCCGAAAAAAGAAACCGCACGCATCCGTCTTATCCCCGACCCGATTGCCGCTCCCGCGCCGATGGTGAAGATGGCAAAAACACAGCGGCTCATGACCGCGCCGGCGGTACGCGTGCAGACTGTGCCGGTGAACGTGGCCAGCGCCCCTACATCCATCGAGGTCGATCGCTTCGAATCAATCCCGAAGTCATTCTGCTGGGCTTTGCTCTGCGTTTCTTCCCTTATTCTACTCTTTCAACTCTGGACCTTTTTCTCCTTCTAACCGCCATGGAAAATTCCGCTACCATCACACTCGACGAATCAAATTTTGACCACGAAATCACGCAGGGCGACCTGCCTGTGCTCGTGGATTTCTGGGCGGAATGGTGCGGCCCGTGCAAAATGATCGCGCCCCTGCTCGAAGAAATCGCGAAGGAAAAAGCGGGCGCGGTCAAGATCGCGAAGGTGAACGTGGATGAAAACCAAAGTCTTTCGATGAAATACAATGTCCGCGCCATTCCAGCGTTGCTCTTTTTTAAGAACGGCCAGCTGCGCGATCAGGTGATCGGCATGACCAGCAAGAAGGACTTGTTAGGCCGGCTCGAAGCGCTCGCCTAGTGACGAAAAAAGCGACGAACGGCTAGCGTCACTCGTCTCTTTTCAGTCATTGCTATTTCTTGCGCCCGGCGCGGCTCGAACGCGCAACCTACAGCTTCGGAGGCTGTCACTCTATCCAATTGAGCTACGGGCGCTGTGCGGGCGATTATAGCGGGCGAGCGCCTGGATCACAACTCTCTGTCATCGCTCCGTTCGCGATGTAAGGCAGGATCTACGGCGGCGGCCATCGCTTGGATCTCGAGTTCGCCGCCGAGGAATTCCGCGATCGCGCGCGCGAGCTTCTCGGGATCCGCCACCAGCGCGTGGTAATTGATCGGCAAAACCTGAAACGCGGGCGAGCTGGCCAGCCATCGCTCGGCTTGCTGTAGTTGTGACTCGTAGATGCGGGCGAGTTGCTCGTCCGATATGGCAGCGCCAGTCCTGCCGGAACGCGCGAGCATCTTGCGCTGGCTGGCGAGCACCTCGGCGATGGGCCGCTGCATGAGCAGGACGCGATACTCCTGCGCGCCGTCCGCCGGTAACTCCGAGAGCAGCAGGTGAATCACTTTGACGGCTTTGCCGCGAGCCAGCGGAAGCCAACTGCGATCCGCGCGCAATCGCATTACCGGCTCGAATTCAAAGTAGCCGCGTGGATTGCTTTCATCCGCCACGCGCAGGCCGTCGGCGAGCGGTGGGACGCCGCCAGCCGCGAGCATCTGCATCATGAGCGAAGTACCGGAACGCGGCAGACCGCTGACAACGGTAATGAAATCGCGGTTCACCATGGCCGAATCAATTAGCGATTAATCCGTTGGTTCGCTAACGGAATCATCTTCCCTGCATCGCCATTTGCTTTTCCCCTCTGGACGATTGAAAATAAGCGCCCGTCCAGCGGGAAGCAAAGGAACACCATGAGCCCCATCATTGACGCAATCGAAAAAGAACAACTCAAGACTGACGTAACCAATTTCAAGGTCGGCGACGGCGTCCGTGTCCATACTCGCGTAGTCGAAGGCGACAAGGAACGCATTCAGATTTTTGCCGGCATCGTCATTGGCCGCAAGGGTCGCGGCATCAACGAAACCTTCACCGTCCGCCGCATCTCCTACGGCGAAGGGGTCGAGCGCGTGTTCCCCTTGCACTCGCCGCGCATTGCCAAAGTTGAGATCGAGAAGGCGGGCCGCGCGCGCCGGGCCAAGCTCAATTATCTGCGCGATCGCAAGGGCAAGGAAGCCACCGCCGTTCGCGAATAGCGGAGCGGTTGCGCGAAAGTTAGCTCGCTCTGCGCTCTCGCTTATCGCATTCTCGTCGCGCGATGTATCGACGTTGCGGGTTCCGGCATGAACGCAGATTGCGCGCGCAGGGCATCTTTAGCATAGCCGGCATCGATGAAGCTGGCCGCGGGGCGCTCGCCGGCCCGGTCGTCGCCGCCGCCGTCATTTTGCCGGAAAAATTCCGCCATCGCCGGCTGAACGATTCCAAGCAACTCCTGCCCGAACGGCGTGAAGAAATTTACGGCGAACTCATCGCCAACGCCGCCATCATCTGGGCCGTCGGCATCGTCGATTCCGTCGAGATCGACACCATCAATATCCTCCGCGCCACTCACAAAGCCATGCGCCTCGCCCTCGACGCGCTCCTCCCCGTGCCTGAGCACGCGCTCATCGACGGCCGGCCTGTCTTCCCCTTTCCGCTCCCGCAGACCGCGATCATCGACGGCGATTGCTTCAGCCTCAGCATCGCCGCCGCCAGCGTCATCGCCAAAGTCACGCGCGATAAAATTATGCGCGACTTCTGCGCTGTTTTTCCGCAGTATTACTTCGCCCAGCACAAAGGCTACGGCACCGAATTGCACCTCCTGAAATTGCATGAACACGGCCCTTGCCCGATCCATCGCCGCACTTTCGAACCGGTGGCGCATCCCTTTTTCGTCGCCTAAGCCAGCGCACCTCCGGCTCGGGGTGCGCGGCGAAAAACTAGCTGGCCGCTATCTGCGCCGGCGCGGGTACAAAATTCTCCACCGCAACTTTCGCGGACAGACCGGCGGCGAAATCGACCTCGTTTGCCGCGAGCGCGACGTGCTCGTTTTCGTGGAAGTGAAAACGCGCACGCGCGAAGATTTCGGCCGGCCTTTCGACGCCGTTAATCGCGACAAACAAAAACGCATAGCTCGCGGCGCGCTCGCCTGGCTGCGGCTGCTCGGCCAACCCGACATCCTGTTCCGCTTCGACGTGGTCGAGGTGCTCATACTCGAGGGCGCCGCGCCGCGGATTGAATTATTGCGCAACGCTTTTTCCCTGCCCGCACCTTACATTTATTGAGTGGGCTTGGTTTTTTAAGCATGTGCGAGATTAGAGTTTGGAGCTTCGTCTTAGGCGAAACGAATGCCAAAAAACTCCGAAGTGTGTTACAAACCTACTCCCATGAAAAAACGCGCACCGCTCCAGCATGCTAGCGAAATCATCCTGTGAAGATTTTCGTCATTACCCAGCGTAACGGCGAGCGGATCGGCCCTTTCGATCCGCTCGCGATCTACGAGAGGCTCGACCAGGGCGACATCGCCCCAGACGATCTGGCCTGGGTCATACCGATGCGGGATTGGCAGCCGCTCTACGCCATATTGCCGGAGGAGGAATATCGGCACTTCGTTCCCGGTGGACCGCCCCGGGCGCCTGGTCTCCTTCTCCCAAGCATGCGCTCTACTCGCCCCGTAGGAGTCTGGACTTTCAGCGCGGGTCCCACTAATCCCCCCGAGGCCAAGGCCGCGCCTCCCCCGGTTACACCCGTAAAAATGAAGCCGCAACGCTCTGGTACACGCTTGAAGCCACGTCCGCCCTCATCGGGTCAGTCGTCGCCGCAGGAGCCACCCGCATCTCCGGAAGTAGAGCTATCGAAACCAACCGACCCGCCTGCGCCTGCTCCCGTTGAACCGAAGAAATGGGGGCTCCATCGGCCCGCTGCACACATAAAGGTGCGTCCCATTTCCTCCAAACTACCGGCGCCTCCGCCCTCTGCCTCTTCGGAGAAAAAATTGGCGCAAATACCCGCCCCGCCCGAAGCCAAAGCAGCAGCCGTCCCGGTTGAGCCCATAAACGAGAAGCCGCCGCGGTTTCCACAGACAAAGTTGCGTCTGCACTCATCGGACAAACCGGTGTTGCCGGAGCCTCCCCTATTTCCAGAAGTCGAACCGTCGAAATTGTCGCGCTGGCGAACCTTGATTCTCATCATCACGGTGGCGACAGTCCTCGCCGTCCTGCTTGGTGCCGCGTTTTACCGCCAGCGCCAAAAGAGCCCTCTGCTGAAAGAGACCGAGAGAGCTTCAAACTTGGCCGCACACCGGGAACCGCCGGCCGACCAGCCATCCGCCGCCGACATTAAGCAGCGCGACAAAGCGACCGCGGAATTGGATGAACGGATCCAGAAACTGCCGGCGAAGGCCTCTTCCGCCTCCAGCCGCTTTTACTCCGATCTCCACGTGAGCATCGCCAAAGGCACGTCGCCCGCTGTTCCGTGGAAGGCGACCATGCGCGGCACGGAGCATATCGTCGATCCGACATCGCTGGGTCCTCTGTCGCGCACGGACTTCACGCTGCTGCTCGATTACCAGCAGGGAGAATGGATATTCAAACGTTATGAGGCCGCCCTCGCCAATCTGAAGGGTAGCGCTCCCACCACCATTAGCGCCGATAACCCTAACGCCACGCCTCCCGCTATCGTTAACGAACTGGGCCTGAAACTCCGCTAGCTGGAGCATGGCGTGAACGTCTTCATCATCCATTGCAGCGGGCAGCAAATCGGCCCGTTCCCGCCCGAGACAGTTTACGAGCTACTCGATAACGGCCAGATCACTGGCGACGATCTCGCCTGGGTGGAGCCGATGCCGGAGTGGCTACCGCTCTCCGAGCTACTGCCGCAGGAGGAATCCCAGCCCTCCGCTGCGCCCGTCCCGGTTGCTCCCCTCGACCACGAGCTTGAGCTGCGGGCCGACCGCGTTAGGCAGGCGGACCCAGCTGCCAGCGGTCTGCCCGTTGTAGTTCGTCCCATCACTCGCTTTAATAGGCCGCGCGCGACCACCCCGGCGGCTCCGGTTGAACCAACTGCGCCCGTCGCGCCACCGCCGCCCGTGCCGCCGCCAAAAAAAGTAGGGTTGCGGCCCATTCCGCCGATGAAGTTGACTCCGCACTGGCAACCGCCTCCGGAAACAGAGGCTCCCCTATTCCCGAAAGAAGAACCCCCAAAACCCT
>JBDUCP010000101.1:0-6742 GCA_040003405.1 Verrucomicrobiota bacterium | reverse complement strand
ACGCTGTAATCCACTTCGCCCTTCCGCGGCATGCCAAACATTTTCTGCGCGCGAAAATAATTTTCGAACGCGGTGCATTGCTCGTCCGTGCGCCCGGTCGCGCGGAGATAATTAACCGACTCAGCGTCCACCGGAAAGTATCCCATCGTCGCGCCGTATTCCGGCGCCATGTTGCCGACCGTCGCGCGATCGGGCAGTGGTAAAGACGCCGCGCCTTCGCCGTAAAATTCCACGAACTTGCCCACCACTTTTTGCGCGCGCAGCATTTGCGTGACATGGAGCGCGAGATCAGTCGCGGTCACGCCTTCGCGCAATTGTCCGGTCATGTGCACGCCCACCACCTCCGGCGTCAAAAAATAAACCGGCTGACCGAGCATGCCAGCTTCCGCTTCGATCCCGCCCACGCCCCAACCGACCACGCCGAGGCCGTTGATCATGGTCGTGTGCGAATCAGTACCAACGAGCGTGTCGGGAAAATAGACGCCCTCCTTTTCGAGCACACCCTTGGCGAGATACTCGAGATTCACCTGATGCACGATGCCGATGCCGGGCGGCACGAGGCCGAAAGTTTTGAACGCCTGCTGTCCCCATTTCAAAAATTGATAACGCTCGCGGTTGCGCTTGAACTCCATTTCCATGTTCAAGCGCAGCGCTTCCGCCGACCCGGCGAAATCGACCTGCACCGAGTGGTCCACCACCAAATCGACTGGCACGAGCGGCTCGATGATTTTCGGATCGCCGCCGAGTTGCGTGACCGCGCTCCGCATCGCCGCCAGATCAACGACCAGCGGCACGCCGGTGAAATCCTGCAGAACAATGCGCGCGACGACGAACGGAATTTCTTCATTCGCGGGCGATTTCGCATTCCAATTCGCCAGCGTCTCCACATCTTTGCGCCGGACTTTTTTGCCGTCACAATTTCGCAGCACCGATTCGAGCACGATGCGGATGCTGACCGGCAGCCGCGAAATTTTTCCTATGCCCTGCTCTTCCAGCGCCGGAAGTGAATGCAAAAATCCTTCGCGGCCGCTGCCCGCATCGAACTTCTTCAGCGTCTTGAACTCGTCGCTCACTTCATCTCCGCCAGCTTCGCCTTAATCTTTTCGAAATCCGGCAGCTCGCGCGCATCGTCATTGCTCACGGCATATTGGATGACGCCGTTTTTATCGATGATGAACGCTGATCTCTTCGGTACGCCGCCCATGCCGAGATTCATCTGCGGTAGAAACGCGTCGTACATCACGTCGTAGGCCTGCGTGACCTTGTGCTCGTAATCACTAAGGAGCGTCACGCTGATTTTTTCTTTTTGCGCCCACGCCTCCTGTGCAAATGGATTATCGCCGCTGATGCCGTAAACCACGGCGTTCATATCGGTGTAGCTCGGAAGTTCCGGTCCCATGCTGCACATCTCGGTCGTGCAGGTGCCGGTAAAGGCCATGGGGAAAAAAAGCAGCAGCGTGTTTTTCTTGCCGAAATTATCGCTCAACTTGATCTGCTTCGGCCCATCGGCGGCCTTGGTCGGCAAGGTGAAATCGGGTGCTTTGGTTCCAATGGTGAGTGGCATAATGAGTCTCCGGTTTGTGTTTCGCTAGGGCGAGTCAGTATAGGATTGCCGCGCATCGGGTCAAAACCTTTGCGGTCACTCCTGCGTGACCTTCAGCGTGTAATCCCCTCTGCGGCCCTGGACTCCGTAAACCTGTACGAAATAAGCGGCGTTCGGCTGGACCGGAAATGAAAAGTCGTGATTCGCGCCAGGCGCGCCGCTGTAGCTGTTGCCGACGTTTGACTTGGCGCCGTCGAAAAAGTACACGCCCGGCGCCAGCGTCCTGGATTTGTTTTCAATGTGCCCTTTCACGACCGCGCCGTGCGCCCCGGTTTCGAAGCGATAAAAATCGGTGTCGGAATCATCCATGATGTTGGCAGAGATTTCCTTACCCATCTCGATTGGCGCGGCGTGCAGGATGTCGTCGTTTGGTTCATAAGAATCGTATTTCTTCAGGGGCTTGACCATGATCCGGTAGCGGCCCGTGGAATTCGATGCGCCGTACACTTGCACAAGCAGCGCCGCATCCGGCCCCACGCTGAACGACGGATAGTGATTCGCGCCGGGCGTGCCGTTGTAATTTGGGCCCATGATAAGGGACTTGTTGGCGTCGAAAACATTTATGCCCGGGCGAAGAGTCGTTGACTGGTTTTCGATTTGCGCCTGCAGAATGTCGCGATACTTCGGCGGTGTCGTGATCCGGAAAAAATCGGTGTCCTTTCCATCCACGATGTTGCCCGCGACCCACTTCTCCAAGGGCAGGATGTTTGCCTGCGCCGGCTCGTCGTTCGGTTCCAGTTCGTCATCGTGATCGTTCAGCTTCTGCTGAATCACTTTCGCGAACGAGGCGCCACCGTCCTTTTTCTTCGAGCGCCACTCGGGCACGATCTTGATCAGCGCGAGCGCGATGAGTAGCAAGACTAGAATCGCCCACCAATATTTCTGCGGATAAGAGCCTGCTTTCGTCTCTTCCGTTCCGAGCTTTTCCTCTTCACTCATTGCCAACTCAAACGCATTATTTGATCGAAGCATCGGCGAAAGCGATTCTTTTTTGCCGCGGCCCCAGACCTCGGCTACAACCAAGCCATGGAACTTTTCTGGTGGCTGATCGCGATCTTTTTGATGGCCATCGGACTAATCGGAGCCGTGCTGCCGGTTGTGCCTGGCGCGACCATCATCCTCGCGGCCGCGGTGATTCATCGCGTCATGCTCGGCGCCGAGAAAAGCGTTAGTTGGTGGATTATCGCGGCCCTCGTCTTACTCACGTTGGCATCCCACGCGCTCGATTTCGCGAGCAGTTATTTTGGCGCGAAATATTTTGGCGCGACGAAGTGGGGAATGTTCGGCGCGGTTCTCGGCGCGCTCGTCGGAATTTTTTTCGGCATCATCGGCTTGTTTGCCGGACCAATCATCGGTGCGATCGCCGGAGAGTTCGTCGCCGGCAAACGAATGATCGCGGCCGGACGCGCCGGTTGGGGCAGCCTGCTGGGCAACATCGGTGGAATGATTGCCAAGCTCGCTATCGCGCTTGTCATGATCGCGATTTTCCTCGTGAGCGTGCCGGCGCCAATTTAACCGATTGATCTGCAAAAAAATATTGCGTGCGATTTAACTTTGCGATACAAAGTAAATCCAGGATGAACGATCGCTCCCGTGCTGCCGAAGATCTTCGCGTCATTCGCACGCTGATGGAACGCGCCACCACCTACCGTGCCATTTCCGCGCCGACGGCGCTGGTCGGAGGCGCGTTGTCGATCTTATCTGCCGCCGCTATTCAACTCTGCGCCGCTCCTGACGGTCTCCTGGGTCGCGCCATTCGTCCGCGCGAATTCGCCTGCATCTGGCTCGGCGTCCTCATGCTAACGGCGATCGCGAATATTTTCTTCGTCTGGCGCGAAGCAAGAAACAGCGGCCGCCCCTTCATTTCATCAGGAATGAAACTGGCCCTCCGCGCCATCGCGCCGACGCTGATCGTCCCGGCTCTCTTTACCATTTGGTTCCTAAAGATCGGCTATCTCGGAGCCGTAGAATTGGAACTCGTCATCATTTGGGTCGTATTCTATGGATTGGCCTTGCTCGCGACTGCGCTCTTTGCGCCGCGCTCGCTCGCTCTTCTCGGCTGGGCATTTTTACTCACCGGCCTCAGCGTTCCGGTCCTCGCCAACGCCATGGAAGGGTTGCCCGGGGATATTTTGAGTACTGTGATGGGAGTCAGCTTCGGCCTCTATCATCTCATCTACGCTGTTTGCATCTGGTCGCGAAAACGCGAGGCCGGCGGCGAAGAACTTGTCGTCGAATGAACGATGGACTTCGAGAAGCTCGACAAAATCATCCACGAAAAGTGGCGCCTCGCCATCATGGCGTTGCTCGCTTCACGTCGGAGCTGGCCGTTTCAGGAGTTGAAAGCGGAATTAAAAATGAGCGACGGCAATCTGATCTCGCACATGCGCACGCTGCACAGACTCGGATTGGTTTCCGTGAAAAAAGAGATACGCGGCCGGCCCCAAACGAGCTACGCCCTGACGGCGAAGGGGCGGGCTGCCTTTCGCGATCACATCAGGGTGCTCGAACAAATCGTAAAGGAATGGAAAAAGAAATAAAAAAAATTGGCCGCTTACTTTGTGGCACAAAGCTTAATGCGAACACGAGATTTAATACATGAAAATTATTTTGGCGGAGCATTTCGGGATGTGTTTTGGCGTGCGCGATGCGGTGGCGCAGGCGGAACGACTCGCGGCGGAAGCGCCTCTCACCGTGCTAGGCGAGTTGGTTCACAATCCGATCGTGCGCGAGCGACTACGCACGCAGGGCGTTCTCGAAGCCTCACTCGATGAGACGCGGTCCGCATCTGGCCGCGTCATGATCACCGCGCATGGCGCGTCGGAGGCGAAGCGCGCGGAACTGCGCCGCAGCGGATTTGCCGTGGCGGACGGAACGTGTCCGCTCGTGCGTCACGCGCATGAGCAACTTTGCCGGCTGGTTGATGCGGGATTTTTTCCGATCGTCATCGGTCAACGAGGCCATGTGGAAGTGGCCGGCTTGGTTGGGGATTTTCCCGATGCAGTTGTGTTGAGTTCACCACATGATGTTTCGCGGCTGCCGATCCGCGCGCGTTATGGAATTATTTCGCAAACCACCCAGCCAATCGAATTCGTCAGGCAAATGGTCGAACTCGTTCGCCGCGCTCAGCCGCAAAGCGAAGTGCGGTTCACTGATACCGTGTGCAAACCGACGAAAGACCGGCAATGGGCGCTGCGAAAATTAACCGACATCTGCGACGGCATCGTGGTCGTCGGCGGCCTAACGAGCAACAACACGCGCCAACTGGTTGAGACCTGCCGCGCCGCCGGACGAAAAGCCTTTCACATTGAGCGCCCCGACGAACTACGCGCAGAGTGGTTTGCCGGGATCGACGCGGTCGGCCTCACGGCGGGCACTTCGACGCTGCCGGAAACAGTGGCAGCGGTCCACACCCGTTTGCTCGAATTCGCAGCCGACCGGCGATGATCGGCAATCTGAAAGTTCTTCTGCGCGGCGAGGCCGATGAGATCGCGCGTTGGCTCCAGAAACCAACTCTTCGATCACTTGTCGGCTACGGCGCGATCATCGTGGCAGGCGCGGCGCTCTATGGTTTCACGCTCGGCCTCTGGCGCGCCCCGCTGCAATCGCTTTACACCGCGATCAAATTTCCGCTGCTGATTTTCCTTACTTGCGCCAGCAACGCCCTCATCAACGGAATGCTGGCGCAGCTTCTCGGCTCTGGGCTTTCCTTCAAACAGACATCGCTCGCGATCCTGATGAGCTTCTCCATTGCTGCCATTATTCTGGCCGGCTTCAGCCCGATCACGCTTTTCGTTTGGTACAACGCGCCGCCCTTAGAATCCGCTAATGCATTCCTCGGTCACAGCGTGATGTTGCTGGTGCACGTCGGCGCGATTGCCTTCGCCGGTATCATCGCGAATCAACGGCTGTTTGAGCTGCTACAAAAAATCGGCGGTCACCGCGCAACCGCACGAACGGTTTTGCTCAGTTGGCTGGCGGGGAATCTCTTTCTCGGCGCGCAGCTCGCCTGGAACCTCCGCCCGTTTATCGGTTCGCCGACCCTCGCCGTGCAATTTCTGCGCGCTGATCCGCTGCGCGGAAATTTCTACGAAGCAGTCTGGCACGCGCTCCAGCGTCTCTTTCTCTAAACCAACAACAACAACAACCCATGACAACACCAACCAATCAGTCGCCTAAACCTCCACCACTTCCCAGCCGTTACGTTTTCGAACCGATGCCGAACGGCGTTTCGCCTGTCGCCATCATCGAGGCGCTGCTGAAATATCCGGGACGAATCATTCACGAGCTTCAGAATAATTGGCGAGCCAGCTTGAGCAGCTGGCTATTGATTTTCGCGTTGCTCGGCATGGCGATGTATGGCCTCGTGGTCGGCTGTTTTTCCGGCGGTGCGCAAACGTGGATCGCTCCGGCGAAACTGGCGCTCGGCACTTTGCTCGCGATGCTCATTTGTCTGCCGAGCCTGTACATTTTTGCGTGTCTCGGCGGAGTGGAGGCGCGGCTGCGCACAGTCTGCGGGGTGCTCCTCGCCGCGGTCGCGCTCGGCGCCTTGTTGCTTATCGGCTTTGCACCTGTGGCGTGGCTTTTCTCGCAATCGACCGACTCGATTGCTTTCATGGGCGCGCTCCATCTCGTTTTGTGGGTCGTCGGGATCGCTTTCGGTTTGCGGCTCGTTTACGCGATGGTCCGATTCCTCAACGGCGCCGGCAATCAGCTGAAACTTTGGAGCTTCATCTTCATCCTCGTCTGCCTGCAAATGACCACGACATTGCGGCCGCTCCTTGGGACGTCGAAAAATTTCCTTCCCGGCGAAAAGAAATTCTTTCTCGCGCATTGGTACGAAACGATCGCGAAAGCAAATGAAGCAAAGAAAGATTGAAGAAAGTCTGGCCGTTCCGACAAACAAGATCCTGGTTTCCTGGATTCCAGATCATGTTAAATTGGCGGTGATGGCAGATGATCGCTGATAAGCCGCCTCGGCGGCTCGTTAGAGGAAAGTCCGAACACCATACGGCAGCATGCCGCGTAAAAGACGCGGGCGCCGCGGTTGTAAAATCGCGGTGACGGAAAGTGTCACAGAAAAAACACCGCCGGTTCTTTGGCAACGAAGTGCAGGTAAGGGTGAAAAGGCGAGGTAAG
>JBDUCP010000100.1:0-6826 GCA_040003405.1 Verrucomicrobiota bacterium | reverse complement strand
GAAGGGCTCGCCTATTGGGTTTTTCCCTAGCGACGCATGGCCAAAAAGTTGATTGTTTGTGCCGACGGCACCTGGAACACGGAGAACGAAACTGATCACGGAGCTCCTTGTCCGACGAACGTGACCAAAATTGCGCGCGCGCTGTTGCCGACGGACAAGAATGGTATCCAACAAATCGTTAGGCATATCGACGGAGTGGGCACGGACTTTGGCATCAAAGTGCGGGGCGGCGCGGTTGGCCGCGGGCTGTTTCATAACGTCGTCGCGGGCTATCGCTTCCTTTGCCAGAACTACGAGCCAGGCGATCAGATTTTTCTTTTTGGGTTTTCGCGCGGCGCTTACACGGCGCGGAGCCTCTCGGGTTTGATCCGCAATTCCGGCATTCTTAAGCGCGGCGAAGAATCGCATGAAGACGAAGCCGTCGCACTTTATCGCGACTATGCCCCGGAGAAGAGACCGGATGGCAAAGTCGCGAGCGATTTCCGGGCGGCGCATTCCTACGATGCTGAGATCGATTTTATCGGGGTATGGGACACCGTCGGTGCGCTCGGCATTCCGGGTTTCGATGGGCGTTTTCGCATTTTGAGAGGACTCGATTGGCAATTTCACGACGTCTCGCTCAGTTCAAAAGTTAAGAAGGCATTTCACGCGCTTGCCATTCACGAACACCGCACGGAATTCACCCCCACGCTTTGGGAAAAAAAATTGACTGCGCCCGCAGGCCAGGTGTTAGAACAAGTTTGGTTTTCCGGCGTGCATGCTGATGTGGGCGGCGGCTATCCGCAGACGGGTCTATCGGACGTGACCCTGCGCTGGATGATTGAAAAGGCGGAAGCGGAGGGGGGCCTGGCCTTCGATTTCGCGCCGCTGGTAGATTTCAGTCCTAACCCACTGGCAAAGGGCCACGATTCCTTCGGGACATTTTACAAAGTGCTCGATTGGCTGCGTCACCAACCTCAGGGTTCATTGCGCCAATACGGAGGGACCAATTCCGTCACTTGCGAATCGATCGATGCAAGTGTGTTCGAGCGCTATCGCAAATTTCCTGACGAGCGCTGGCCGGACAGTTTTCTTCCGCCACTCCAGCACGGCGACGATCGATGAGCGAGTTCGACGACATCCTTGTCGCGATTCATGGCATTGGCGAGCAGAGCCGTAACACCACCGTGCGCTCGGTCGCTACTCGCCTCGCGCATTCATCCATTTCAACGACCAGCGCGGGCGATCTGCCGCCGCTCGCACCGCAGCCGCTCGGCTGGTTTTTTACCGATGTGCGCGGCGCGGTGAAGGTCGCGCCGCTCGATACGTTCGACTCACCCAAACATCCCCTCGCGCGTACCGGCTTTACCGAAGTTTTTTGGGCTGACATTCCGGAGGAGGTGGTGACCGAAGGCCGGACACTGGAAGAAACAAAAGCGTGGGCGCGCACCGTCGTGGCGCGCGCGCGTGCGGTCTGCAAAAAGAAAATGCGCCAGGTGCAGGCGGATCGGCAAGCTGGCCACCATTCCATCGCGGAACAACTGCAACTGGTGGAGCCGGATTTCAGTCTCGCCGCCGAGGTGCTCGAGGAAATTATCGAAACGGTTTACGTCCTCCAAAACCTGCTCTTCGTCGTGGAAAAGGCGGGCCTGCTTAAGTTCGATCTAAAAAAAGTACTTGATGAGTACCTGGGCGACGTGCAGATCGTGACGGAGTTCACCCTTTTCCGCCGCGACATCATTGGACGTTTCCAAAGTGCGCTGCAGAAGATTCATCTGGAGTATCCGGACGCGAACCTACACATCGTCGCGCACAGCGAAGGGACCGTTATTAGTTTTCTGGGCTTGTTGCATGCCTTATCGGGCCAGGAACTGCTGCCTGCTACCGCGGATGAGAACGCGACGCTAAAGGACGTCGGCCGCGTTCCCGATTGGCTGGCGAAAGTAAAAGGCTACATGACCATCGGTTCGCCCATCGACAAGCACATCCTTGTCTGGCCTCGGCTCATGGAGACTTTTGATTTCACGACTGCTTGCGAGCTATTTCAAAAACGCGGCCCCATCAAATGGCGCAACTACTACGATTACGGCGACCCGGTGGGATTTAAGCTGGAGACAGCTCGCGCCTGGCTGGGCCGCCACACCGAATGCCAGCCCTTCGAGTTCGAGAAAAAGCACGACATCGGCTTCGCCCGCTATCTCTTACCCGGCAAAGCGCACAACGACTACTGGGATGACGCCGATGTCTTCGAGCATTTCATCCAGGACGTAGTGAAGAACAACCCCGCCGCGGCGGCCCCGCCAAAGGACCGAATGCTCGTCTCCTTCCTTAGCACAACTGTGCCGTATGCTCTTAGCTTCCTCCTCTTGATCGTAGCTACCTTCATTCTTTACCGCGCTGTTACCGCATATACGCATCCTGATTTCGAGCCCCTGCAACGTTATCTTCGTTTCACTGTGCTAGGCTTATCGGAAAGCCCAAGCATTTCGTTGCCACGAATGGCTGTAAATGCGTGCGCCATTGCCGCGTTACTCGCCGGAGTCACGTTGTTAGCGCGATTGCCGCGCCTGGCCACGGGCGCGCGCTGGTTTGCCTGGGGCTTGTTCGCCTTTATCGTTGGTTGTCTTCCCTACTACTATTTTATCGAAGAGAACTCGCGGCTCGAAATAGGCCAGCTTTTTCGCGATTTCGGCGATGCCTGGGCCACCGCCGGCGTGCTTCTGCTCTCCCTGTGCGTAGGCTTGATCTCGCTCGTAGTGATCATGCCCTCCCATGAGTTTGGTCGGCCTGGGACCAAGCCACGCAAGAACCGCTGGTTTCGCAAGGGAATGCGTCCGCTGATGTTTTTTGGCGCAGTTACCATCCTTCTTCTTGTTGTGGCCCAAGTAGTGCCACACTCCGCCTTAACTAATGATGAGCGAAACAAGATCCCACGCGAGGAGGCACGAATGATTGATAAAGCCCACCTCAACCGTCTTGACCTTAACGTCCTTTTATGGCGGGACGGGACATTTAATGATCCGGGGGTGCGCGAGGTTAAAACCGTAACACAAGTGTTAGCGGCCCATCCGCCGGTCTGGTCGGTCTTACTAAGCGGTGCCGCCTTTCTCTACCTCTGGTGGCTGGCTGCACTGATCTTCGACCTTGCCTTTGTCTGGCAACGTTATGTCCGAAACTCTGTCGCTAACGATCGGCTCATGTGGTGGCACGGTTATCTGGATGATAAGATGCAACCCAAGGTCCCTCCGATCCCCGCAGCTATTTAATCAATTCATGATGATTATCCTACCTTGGATAAATCATCACCCACCGGAAAAGAATGATCCCAGTAAGCGGCTTTGCCAGAAAGGAGCTAAAGTTCCTGCGGGCACTCAAGACACCGCCAGGCATTCAGCGCTACCTCGATAGTATTCCTTATCACTTAGCCGCTACTTCATGGTCGCCGCGAATGGTTTTGCGCGAAGGAACTGCGCATTGCCTGGAGGGGGCAATCTTCGCGGCAGCTGCTTTGCGCATCCTGGGCTTTCCGCCACTCATCATCGATCTCGAAGCAGATCGCGACACCGACCATGTCATAGCTGTCTTCAAAGTGCGCGGACATTGGGGGGCGATCGCCAAGTCCAACTTTGCCGGCTGTCGTTACCGCGAGCCAGTTTATCGGACGCTCCGCGAACTAGCGCTTAGTTACTTTCATATCTATTTCAACTTGCGCGGTGAACGGACGCTGCGGCGTTACTCGCGTCCGCTCAATCTGGCGCGTTTTGATTCGCGCGATTGGATGACTTCGGAAAAAAACATCTGGTTTATCGCCGAGCATTTGTGCGATGTGCCGCATCTGCCCTTACTCAAACGCGGCCTGGAAAAAAATCTCACGCGGGTCGATGCCCGCACGATGCAAAGCGAAATGGTAGGTCATCGAAAAAAGTAAGCGCAGCTTTTACGACCGCGCTTGCCAGCGGCATGACCGATGCTCATACTTAGCTCTCGATGATCCAAGCGAATTGCCGGGCGCGCTTCACGGCGGCGGATTTCGACTTTGTCGTGCGAACTCTCGCGCGGTCGCAAACGGATCACGTTTCGCTGGTCGATCTGCTCAGCGATGCGGAAACGCGCGACGCGGTGCTCGATAATCCGCGACTGGTCGATGCCATTCTCTCCAGCGCTCGTCATCTGTGCATCTCGTCGCATTTTTATTTTTATGTGCTGGCGCGTCACGTCTTGCGGGACGTGGGAATAACGGACCGTAAATTGTGTGATTATGTCGCCTCACTACTAGAAACTTTTTCGCGCGTGAATGGGCTGCACGCGCCGCACGTGACGGAGGAGAATGGCCGGCAATATGTGGCCGATATGTTGATCGCTCTCACGCGCGCCACGCCGGAGCAGGCATTTCTTCTGCGCGCGCATGTCGGGAACTATTCGCTCTTCATTAGCGGAATCTTCCATGAGAACACGCAACGTCGCAGTCTGCGCGGCGCGCCTGACCTAAATTTTTACGAACAAATCGGTCGCACGAATTACCAGCTCGTTTCTTCGCACGCCACCGCCCGCCGCTGCGAACTGAGCGATGTGTATGAAGAACTGGCCGATCGCTTCCATGAGGTGCGGCTGGCGCTCAATCGTCTCTCCGATCAGCTGCTCAATCTCGACGAAGCGATCAACGCGTCGCTTATCTTATGAACGAGACCTTGTTCAGCCAGATCCAGCGGCTCTTTGAGCGGACCTACGCGCAGGTCGGGATCAATCTGGAAGATTGCCTGATCGATCGCCGCCGCTGCGCGCAGCTCTCCAAGCTGGCCGGTGCCTCCGCGCGTGAGCTGAGCGAGCTGGCGCGAACATTTCTGCGGCGCGCGGACGACCAACTGTATGTGGGGATTTATTATTCGCGCTGGTTAATCGAACAACTCGAACGACACGATCCGCGCGCGGGTTTAACCGATGGCAACATCCGTTCGCTCATCGCTTTCGTGGAGGAAATTAATCACGCGCTGCATGCCGCCTTGCAGTTCAAAACGGGAACGCGAGAGATCGCAGCGGAAGATTTCGCGCGCAATCTGGAGCTGCAAGCCCGCGTTGATACCTATCTCGTCCTGCTGCTTTTCGTGGCTTTTTTTCGGAAGACACAAAAGGTTTCGCGCACCGATCGTCGCTGGCTGCGGTTTCACCTGTTCGCTTCGGAAAATCCTGGCGCCTTTCAGAGCGCAAATTTGCGCGGGCGTTACCTGGAAGCGACGGAGCTGGCCGCGACCTACACGAACTTTCTCGACACGCTCAATGGCATGCGGCGATTGGAGGAGATCCGCCAATTTCGCTCACTTGATTACGGCGCAAAAAAGATGCGGATTCTTGCGTTGCCCGAATAAGACGAGATTGAATTCCCGTTGCTGAGTTGGAGCGCGTCCGTTACTAATCGAGCATGTTCAGCGTGACCATGCTCGGCAGCGGCAGCGCGGGAAACAGCGCGCTGGTCGCGACCGACCATTGCCGGCTACTGATCGATGGCGGACTGAGCGCGCGCCAACTGGTGTTGCGTCTCGCGCAATGCGGCATCACCCCTGCGCAGCTCGATGGCGTGCTCCTGACGCATGAACACGGCGATCATGTCTGCGGTCTCGAGGTGCTCTGCCGGAAATTTCAAATCCCAATTTATTGCAACGCACTGACGGCGGAAGCGATCCGCGGCGGCAGCTTGTCCGGCCACCGTCACTGGCGCCTCTTTCGCACCGGCGCGGATTTTTCCATTTGCGACATCCATGTGCAGACATTCCCCGTGCCGCATGATGCGGTTGATCCTGTCGGGTACGCCTTCCATTCCGGCGCGAGCGCGCTGGGATTCATCACCGATCTGGGGTACGCGACGAAGACCGTGGTGGAGCGACTCCGTCAGGTCCACACGCTCGTCATTGAAACGAACCACGACGAAAAACTTTTGCAGGATGATCCGCATCGTCCCTGGCCGGTGAAGCAACGTATCCAATCGCGGCATGGTCATCTTTCGAACAACGCGGCGGCGACAGTCATCGAGCAATTGCTCAGTGGAAAAATTGACCGTGTCGTGCTCGGCCATCTCAGCCGCGATTGTAATACGCCCGAGCTCGCCGCGGGCGCGATCCGCGCAATGCTCGCGCAAAATGGTCGCGCGGAAATCGAAGTTCATTGCGCGGCGCAAGCGCAAGTCAGCACGCGTTTCCGCATTGGAGAAACTATCGGGCGCTCATTTCAACCGACATTCGAGAACCTATTTTTCCAAACCGCGTCGGCATGATCGTTCGCGACGCGGTGGAAGCAGATCTTCCAGCGATCGTCGAGATTTACAATGCGGCTATTCGGTCGCGGATCGCAACGGCGCAATTGGAGGTGGTATCGGTGGAGGAGCGCCGGGATTGGTTCCGAGAGCATGCGCCCGATTCCCATCCCATCTGGGTCGCGGAGAGGGATGATCAAGTCGCCGGCTGGCTCAGTTTTCATTCCTTCCTTTCGCGATGCGCTTATCGCGGTACCACGGAAATCAGCGTTTATGTGAGCGAGAGGTTCCGACGCGCCGGCATCGGGCGGCGATTGCTCGAAAAAGCGATCGCCGATTCTCCAAGCCTGGAGATCAGCGTTCTGGTCGGCTGTATTTTTGCGCACAACGAACCAAGCCTGCGCCTTTTCGAACGCGCGGGTTTCGAACGCTGGGGCTCTCTTCCCCGCATCGCGCGCGTGGATGAGGTCGCGCGCGATCTGGTCATCGTCGGCCGGCATCTCGCCTAACGAGTGGTCCAAACCAATGACGTGTCATGGCAATTGTCTCGGGTAGGGTGGGCGTCCCGCCCGCCGGTTTTGGCATCTTGCCAAAACAATCTTT
>JBDUCP010000099.1:0-6840 GCA_040003405.1 Verrucomicrobiota bacterium | reverse complement strand
CAAAACGGTGAAGAAACGCATGCTCGAGCAAGACAAAATTCGGCAAACGATTTCGTTCATCGACAGCGCGCTGCAACGCTGAGAGTGGCGCACTCTTAGATTGCGGTTGCCGAAAAAAATCGTAAGCCTTACATCATAGGTTTCCGCTCGCGTCATGAAATTCAGCGTCACCAAAGAAAAATTTCTGGAAGGTTTGCAGCAAGTGCAAAACGTCGTTAGCACGCGCACGACTCTCCCGATTCTCTCCAACGTCTTGTTGCAGGCCAAAGGCAATGAAGTGCATTTGACGACGACGGATCTCGACGTCGGAGTGCGCGGAAGTTTTGAAGCGAGTGTCGACAAGGAGGGCGCGACGACCCTGCCGGCGCGGAGACTTTTCACCATCATCCGCGAGCTGCCTTCGAGCGAAATTCAATTCGACGTCGATGGAAAAAACGCCGCCTCAATTCGCAGCGGCCAAAGTTTTTTTAAGATCCTCGGCCTGCCGGAAGAGGAATTTCCGCCGCTGCCAAAATTTGAAAACGCCAAGGTCGTGACGATCAAGCAAAAAGATTTGCGCGATGGACTGCGCAAAACTTCCTACGCCATCTCGACGGATGAAACGCGTTACGTTCTCAACGGTCTCCTTTTTAGCCTGAAGGAAAACAAGCTCACGCTCGTGGCGACAGATGGACGCCGGCTCGCCATGGTTGATCTCGAGTTGGAATTTCCGCGCAGCCATGAGGCCGACATCATCGTGCCGACCAAAGCGGTGACGGAATTGCAGCGCCTGTTGACCGATGACGGTGAAGTGAAAATGAGTCTTGGCAGCGGACAGATCGCTTTTGAATTAAACAATACGCTACTTGTTTCGAAATTGATCGAGGGGAATTATCCGAACTATCGGCAGGTCATTCCGAGCGAGACGAAGGAACGCGTTACGCTCGAACGCGAAACTTTTCTTAATTCGCTGCGTCGCGTTTCGTTGCTGGCGAGTGACAAATCGAATTCGATCAAACTGAATTTCAGCAAGAACAACATCGACATCACGGCGAACACACCGGAAGTCGGCGAAGCCAAGGAGTCGCTCGCCGTTACCTACAAGGGGCGCGATTTTTCGATCGCCTTCAATCCGGAATTCTTCATGGCGCCGCTGCGCAATCTGACGGAGGACGAAATCTTCCTCGACTTAATCGACGAAATGAGTCCAGGCGTTTTGAAAATTCAGACGCCATTTCTTTACGTGTTGATGCCAATGCGGATCAGCTCGTAGCCGGCGATCACTTCTTCCACGCGGAGCGAAGCCAAACGTCCGCTCGGCGCCCGCACGACAGTTACGTTTGTCCCCGTTGGCGCCCACACCGCTGGATCGGTCGGGCCGAAAAGTAGAAGGCAGCGCGCTCCGACCGCGGCGGCGATATGAGAGATGCCGCTATCGTGTCCGATGAAAATGGAATCTTCGAATAACGCCGCCAACTGCGGGAGTGGCAAATTCTTCACGAAGCGGACTGATTTTTGTTTCCATTCCCCTTGGAGTGAAGCAGCGCGATCTTCATCCGCCTCGCCGGTTACGACGAAGATGTCGCTGTCGCGCGCAAGAAAATATTCTCCCAGTTCATGCCACTTTTCGATTGGCCAATTCTTCGTCTCGCTGCCGCTGCCGGGATGAATGACAACTGCGTTCGCGCAACGGCCGTGAAGAATTTGTTGCGCGACTTCGCGATCCGTCGCGCTCGGATAGATTCTCGCCCCTGGATCTTCCAATCGTAAGTCAAGTTTCTCCAGCGGCCGCGCTAGTTGCCGCGATGCATGTTCGTGATGACCCAATTGCGCCGGGCCAGCGATAAAGTTTTTGATTCCACAACGCCTTACGTTGTTCTCAAAAATTTTGTCGGGATCGAAAAGGTAACCGACGATCAAATCGAAACTGCCGAAATAATCCATCAGCTCCCGCGAAAGAGTGGCTTCTTTAGCAAAGAATTTGGCGAGGCCCGCGTACTCGATCGAGCGCGTGACGTCCGCATAAAAACGTTTCTCCGCCAGCGCGATGATGTGCTTGTAACCGAGGATTTCGAGATGCGCGCAACTGAAATGATCGCGCAGCAGTTTGATCGCTGGCAGCGTCAAAACGAAATCGCCGATCGCGCCGCCGCGGATGACGAGAATGCGATTCAATAGCGCGTGAGCGCGCACGCCAGAATCGCCGCGCCGTACAAGAGCACGATGCCATGCGTCAAGCGCCACCGCGCGGCCGTTCGCGCGCTCCAATTAATCTGATCTCGGAGCAGATACGGCATCGTGACCCAGAACAAACCGGCCACGATCATCAAATAGGCAAAGATCGTCACGAGCAATCGGCTGGATTCATCTCGGAAAAACGCGGCGTCGATCAGTGGTTCGGCGCCGAGCAAAAAAAGAATTCCCAACGCGCGGACGGCGAGAAATTCATCGACAAACATCATCACCAGCAGGAAACCGATCGGCAGGATGATGAGAAGCGGGCGGCGAAAGCTGGAAAACTCGCCCATCTCCATGGTGGAGAGCAACCAGAAACTCCAAAGCACATCGATGGTCAAAAGAACGATGCCGGCGGCGCGGGAACGCGGCAGGCGTTGCGCGACCGTGCGAGAAAAATCGGGGCTGATTATTCCCGGAACGCTGACGAGCAAAAGAAAAACGCCGGCGATGAGGCCAGCCAGTTGAAGGGACAAATGGTAAATCATGAAAAGGCCGGAGAGGAGGTTTGCATGAGCGGCGCGCCATACAAGCTGAATCCGTTCGAGCGTTGCACGCTGACGGGAAATATTTCGCCGATGTGCTGCGGCCCACCCTCGAACAGAACGATCTTGTTCGTGCGCGTGCGGCCCATCAAGCGCGCCGCATTCGTGCGGCTGGGGCCTTCACACAAAATCTCCACATCGCATCCCACCAAACGTTCATTCGCACCGCGCGCCGAGGCATCAACAACGCCGAGCAAATCTTGATTGCGTTCCTCTTTCACGCGCTCGTCGATTTGTGCCGCCATGGTCGCAGCCGGCGTATCACTGCGCGTGGAATAGCGAAAGACGAAGGCGTTATCGAATTGGATTTCTTCGACCAGGTCGCGCGTCCGCGCGTAATCGCTTTCGTCTTCACCCGGAAAACCAACGATGATGTCGGTTGTGAGCGCGATTCCCGGACGCGCCTGGCGGATGCGTTGGACGAGTGCGCGATACTTCTCCGCCGTGTAGGGACGATGCATCGCCTTTAAAATCCGGTTCGACCCGGATTGGAGTGGAAGATGCACGTGCTCGGCGAGCTTCGGCAAATCCGCCAGCGCCTGAATGAGATCGGCGCGAAATCCAATCGGATGCGGCGAAGTAAAACGCAGCCGCTCCAAACCATCGACCTCATGGACGGCCGTGAGCAACTGCACAAACGGGCTCTGGCCGCGAACGACGGGAAATTCGTGACGCCCATATAGGTTCACAATCTGGCCGAGCAGGGTGACTTCCTTCACGCCGCGCCTAACGAGACCTCGAACTTCGTGCACGATTTCCGCGATGGCGCGGCTGCGCTCGGAGCCGCGCGTGCGCGGCACGATACAGAAAGTGCAGTGCATGTTGCAGCCTTGCATGATCGAAACAAACGCGGTCGCTGGCCGCGCCTTGAGCGCATGATCGCGAATCGTTTCCTGCGAACCGCTCTCGTCGGCCACATCGCAGATCGAATAGCGCGGATCGTCCATGCGGCGTGTTCGCTTTTTTTCGAGCAGTTTTGCCACGTAATCAGCCACGCGATGAAATTTTTGCGTACCCACGACCAGATCGACATGGGGCAGTCCGGCGAACAGCGCATCGCCGCGCGCCTGTGCCATGCAGCCCAGAAAACCGAACACGACTTCCGGGCGACGCTTCGCTACTTGCCCGAGCATTCCCATTTTCCCGAGCGCCTTCTGCTCCGCCATGTCGCGTACGCTGCAGGTATTTAAGAGAACAACGTCGGCTTCAGCTTCATCGGCCGTCGGTTGATAGCCGCGCGCGATGAGCGAGTGCGCGACCTGCTCGGAGTCGCGCTCGTTCATTTGGCAGCCATAGGTTTTGATAAAAAATTTCGGCATGGCGCGAGCGGAATAGTGACACACCCCGGCATCACGCGCCATAATCAGTCCAATGAGCGACGAGACACCGGCAATTGGCATCATCGGCGGGAGCGGTCTGTATCAAATGGAGGGCGTGGAAAATTCCAGCGAGCAGCGGATCGCGACGCCTTTCGGCGATCCATCCGACGCCATTATCGGCGGGCAGGTGCATGGGCGGCAGGTGTACTTCTTGCCGCGACACGGGCGCGGTCATCGCCTTTTGCCGCACGAGTTGAATCATCGCGCGAACATCTACGCGCTGCGTTCGCTCAACGTGCGCTGGATCATTTGCGTGACGGCGGTCGGCAGCTTGCAGGAAAAATATGCGCCGCGCGATGTGCTGCTGCCGTCGCAATTTTTCGATCGCACGAGTCAGCGCGCAAACCACACGTTTTTCGGCGACGGCATCGCGGCGCACATCACTTTCGCCGAACCGATCTCGACCGGCTTGCGTCATCTGTTGGCGGAAGGAGCGCGCGACCTGGGGATCAAGATTCACAATGGCGGCACTTATGTGAATATGGATGGGCCGGCCTTTTCGACGCGCGCGGAATCGGAGTTGAATCGCCGCCTGGGCTTCGACGTCATTGGCATGACCAATCTGCCGGAGGCGAAATTGGCGCGGGAGGCCGAGATCGCGCTCGCGACGATGGCGATGATTACGGATTACGATTGCTGGAAGGTGGAAGAAGAGCCGGTCTCGGCGCAGACGGTTTTCGAGCATCTGATCGCAAACGCCGAGACTGCGAAAAAAATTCTGGCGCAGGTGATTCCGCAGGTGCCACGTGCCGCTGACTGGCCGGAGCATCGCGCGCTCGATTCTGCGCTAGTCACCGATAGAAAGCTTTGGCCGCCGGCGACTAAGAAGAAACTCGCCGCGATCCTCGCGCGCTTTGCGTAGAACCCAGAAGCTACATCCACAGTCCCCACGAAAGCAGGGCCGAGGCGTCCTGCCACACACCGGCTTTGCTGTCGCCGAGCACGACGACGATGATATCGCGACCGGGCCGCGCGCCGCTGGCGATCAAGCAATGTCCCGCGGCCTCGGTGTAACCGGTCTTCATGCCGTTGCAGTAAGCCAGTCGCCGCAAAACCTTATTCGTGTTTTCGAGTTCGCGCGTGCGTCCATTCGCATAGCGAAAAATTAATTGGGGGAGGCAGACGATTGAACGGATCGTCGGGTTGGCGTAGGCGGCCTTGGCGATAATGGAAAGATCACGCGCGGACGAATATTGACCCGGTATGGGAAGTCCGTTCGGGTTCAGGAAGTGCGAATGGGTCGCGCCGAGTTCCTGCGCTTTGGCGTTCATCAATTCCGCGAACGCTTCCACGCTGCCGGCGGAATCTCGCGCGAGACAGCGGGCCACATCGTTCGGGCTTTTTACCAGCAACGCACGCAGAAGATCGATGCGTTGATAAGTGTCGCCCGGCCTGATGTTCAGCTTCACCGGCTCCGCCAGGGTATCGACCGGCTCAACCGTCACCGGCCGATCAAGGAAACCGCGCTCGGCCACAATCAGCGCCGTCAATAATTTCTGCGTGCTGGCCGCGGCGCGCGGCGCGTCCGCATTTTTCTCGTAGAAAATCTCGCCCGTATGCGCATCGATCACCATCACTGCGACGGCGCGAGTGTTCGGCGGTGTTTTGGAAATCGGCGCGAGCGGACCATTTGCCGGTTCGGCCTTCTGCATGAACGCGGGCACATCCGGAACGCCGGTGGGGCGGACCGTCTTAAATTCCTGCCGCTTCGGTTTGGCCGCGACGCAAAAAAGCGCCAGCACCAGAGCGGCAACGAGGAGCGTAGAGTTGCGTTTCATGGCTGGCTAAGATTCACGCCCTCGCTGGATCAGCTCGATCTCGTAACCTTCCGGCGCGTCGATAAAGGCAATCGCGCCGCCGTCTCCATGTGGGTGCGGGCCGTCAGAAAACGGATACCCCTTCGCCGCCGACGCGCGGCCAAATTGTTCGATGTCGTCCACTTCAAAAGCAAGGTGCGTCAGATCAGGACCGACTACGACCGAGCCGCTTTCATCGAATTTGCAGATCTCTATTTCCTCCTGGCTGCCGGGCGCTTTCAGGAAGACCAATTGCGAACCGCGCCCGGAAGTGTGACGCCGCATTTCCTCGAGGCCGAGCACGTCGCGATAAAACGAAACCGTCTTCTCCAAATCGGCCACGCGATAGCGCGTGTGTAAGAGTTTCTTGATCATCGCGTATCTTATTGCTCCGATAAGTGATTAAATTCAAACTCCTCGCATGAAACTCGTCATCGCTGCCACCGGCGCCAGTGGAACGATTTATCTGCAACGGTTGCTCGATCAGGTCGATTGCGCGGCAAACGAAGTCCATCTTGTCCTGAGCAGTCATGCCAAACAGGTCGCGGCGCAGGAAGTCGATGCGCTCAACATTCCGGCCGACATCGTCCAGCACGGCGAGAACGATCTCAACGTCCCTTTCGTCAGCGGCTCCGCGCGTTTCGACGCCATGGTGATTGTGCCTTGCTCGATGGCTACGCTTGGCCGCATCGCTTCCGGTTGCAGCGATTCCGCGCTGCTCCGCGCCGCCGATGTTTTCCTAAAAGAACGGCGCAAGCTCATTCTCGTCCCGCGAGAAACGCCCTGGAGTTTGGTTCACGCCCGCAACGTCGTCACGCTCATCGAAGCGGGCGCGATTCTTCTTCCCGCCATTCCCTCCTTTTACAGCCGTCCGAGCTCCGCTGCAGAAATAGCCGACACCGTCGT
>JBDUCP010000098.1:0-6886 GCA_040003405.1 Verrucomicrobiota bacterium | reverse complement strand
TACTTCGCGGCGCGCTTCATCTCCTCTTCGGTTGGCTTTGGGCCAGCCGCGCTGCCGTAGCCTTCGTCGATCAGCATTTGTTCGCAGTAATGCGCCCAGCCTTCGATGAAGGAAGTCGCGCCGAAAATCTTTTCCGCTTTCGTCGCCTTTGAAGCATTCAAATGCAGGAACTGCACATAATGTCCCGGGTAGGTTTCGTGGATTGAAATGATATCGGAGCTGTAGGGATTGAAGGAGGTGAGCCATTCGTTCTGTTGCGCCTCGGGCCAGTCGGTCCCCGCCGGCGTGACGTAGAAGTAGGCGTCCGACGCACGTTTCTCGAAGGGGCCGGGCGTATCCATTGAAGCGAAGCTGGTGGCGCGGCGATACGCGGGGGTTTCTTTCACCTGCGCGCGCACATCCGATGGAATCGTGACGACCTTGCGATCGACGACGTATTTGCGAATCGACTCCAGCGCCTTCGCGACGGCCTCGATCAATTTATCGTTGGGCGGATGGTCACTCTGAATGGCCTTGAAAACTTCGGGCGGCGTTTTGCTTTCATCTATTTTTTTGGCGGCCTCCGCGAAAATTTCCTGTTCCCGTTTCAGCTCGGACAAACCGAGCTCCAGGATTTTCGACGGCGGCAAATCCACCAGCTCGGTCTCGGCCAGAAAGCGGTGATATTTTTCTTCACCGATGGCAAAGGCTGCCGTCGCCTTCGGCAAGCGATCGTTCTCCAGCCAACTCGCATATTCGGACAAAGCGGTGGCCGCGCGCCGGTTGGCCTGGGCTAGCGCCGCGCGCAGACTTTCATCCTTCAAGTCGCTGACACCATCGAGGGCATTTTTCCTCAGAAACTCCGAAGAGGCGCGGGAAATTTGGATGGCCAGCTCGACGTAGGGTTTGGGGAGCACGCCGTTCAGATTTGTCTTTGCGGCGATAATCGTGTTCGGGATCTGGTTCTCGATAATGATCATACTGCGAACGCGATCCTCCACCGGCGCAAACTTGCGTTTGAGATAAACATTCACGTCCACGGCGGTGGCATAGGTCATCGGATTGCTCTCGTAGATCGCCAGATCCTGCGCGCGAAAGAGTTCTTTCCGCACCGTGCTCTGCAACAGGCGAAGGTCGATCGCGGCGCGCGGGCTGAGCTTGGCGATTTCGAATTTGTTCAGGCGATCCTCGAAACGCCGCAGGCGCGCCAGCTCGGCATCGATGGCCAGACGTGTGAAGTCATTGATGCGGCCATCGTATTCGTGAAAACCGAGCGCGGTGGCTTGCAGTGGTCGAGCGGCGAGATAACCGCGAATGAATTCGTCCGCGACGTTGTCCAGCTCTGCATCAGGCTTCAACGTGGGCGATGGCGATTCCTTCGGTGAAGGAGATGGAGATGGCTTGGCCGAGGGAGATTGTTTTGGTAATGGCGACAGCGACGGCTTGGGCGATGGAGATTGCTTCGGTGACGATGAGGGCGAGGGAAAGAGCTTGATTGAAGGGAACGACTTGATCGAGGGGGACGATTTGTGCGAGGGCGAGGCCTTTGGAGTCGCTGTCGGCGACGGATCCGCCATTACCCACTGCAGCGGCAGGCAAAGCGCGAGAGTGAAAGCAAAGGAGCGCGATTTCATGGAGGGAAGGACCTGATTTCCTCGGGCGTGACCTTAGCGGACGGTTTGCGCGTTGCCAAAAATTTCCGTTGAGCGATCATCTTCTCGTCCGAAACCCAATTCGCATGAAGAGGCGGCTTTTAGTTACCACCTGTCTTTTTCTCACAACCCTCACCCTGCTACTCGGCGTGCGGTTTTATTCCGCCCACGCAGCCGAGGGCGAGGAGGACAGCGGTTACGCCCAGATTTCGATTTTCGCCAGGGCCGTGCAACTGCTGCGGCAGGATTACGTCGATGGCAACAAGATCAGCTACCACGACCTGATTTATGCGGCGATGAAAGGCATGCTGGCGTCGCTCGATCCGCACAGCCAGTTCATGGAGCCTAACGACTTCAAGGACATGCAGGACGACACCCGCAGCCGCTTCAATGGCCTCGGCATCGAAGTCTCGATGAAAGCCGGATCGCTCACCGTCATCGCCGCCATGGAGGACACGCCCGCCGCGCGCGCCGGCATTCTTTCGGGAGACCAGATTTTGCGCATCAACGGCAATTCGACCGACAAAATGGGCCTGCAGGACGCGGTCAATTTTCTGCGCGGCACACCCGGACAAAAAGTGACCCTGACCATTTTGCGTGCGGCGAACAAGGAGATCAAAGAGTTCGCGCTCGAGCGCACCGAGATAAAAGTGCAGAGCGTGAAAGGGACGCGTTTGCTCGATGCCGAGCTGACGGGACCGTTCAAGATCGGTTACATTCGTTTGATTCAATTCAACGAGCCGACGGCGGAGGAATTGGCCAAGGCGCTGGACGATCTGCAAAAGCGAGGGATGCAGGCGCTGGTGCTCGACTTGCGCAATAATCCGGGCGGCCTTCTCAACATTGCCGTCGACGTCTGCGCGCAGTTTTTGCCGCCGAACACGAAAGTCGTTTCGACCCAGGGGCGCGTCTCCTCGCAGCAGCACGAATATTCGACCTCGGGCGCCACGAAGGAAAGGCCCCGTTTTCCGCTCGCGGTGCTGGTGAATGAAGGAAGCGCGAGTGGCTCGGAAATCGTGGCTGGCGCGCTGAAGGATTTGCGGCGCGCGATTCTGGTGGGCGAAACGACGTTCGGGAAGGGCTCGGTGCAAAATGTGGTGCAGTTGCCGGACGGCTCGGCCCTGCGTTTTACGACGGCAAAATATTACACCCCAAGCAAACAGGTCATTCACGGCAACGGCGTCGTGCCAAATATTCGCGTGCCGATGGGCCTGGAACAGGAGCGTGCGCTTTTCGCATCGCGGAGCTCCGAGAACCTGAAGCCGGAGGACGAGAAGACTCTCATCAAGACGAAAGACCCGCAGATGCTGCGCGCGATCGATGCGCTCAAAGGCGTGATGCTCTACGCGCAAGAAACGGCGCCGAAAGTAGAGCGGGTAAAAAAATAGTACGGCCTAACGAGTAGCGTCGCGCATTGCCAAGGACAACGTGCGGCCCTCATCCCCGCCGGTGAGTAAGTTGCTATACGAGATAATGAAGATAACCAAGATACTTGTCGTTCTCGCCTTCGCCCTTTGCGCCGGCTAGTCGAGTTTCTCCGCGAGAGCCGAGGAGGATCCTGCAAAGAAGGAAATGATGTTCACCTTCCGCGTCGCCCGGCCTACCGACAATCTGCCGGAAGTTCTCAAGTTTTATCGCGATGGCTTGGGGCTGGCGGTGTTAGCTTCCTTTTCGGGCCACCACGACATCGACGGCGTGATCCTCGGACACGACAAGGGCATACCCTATCACCTTGAGTTCACCCACAAACACGGTGACAAGGTCGGCAAAGCTCCTACCCAGGACAATCTTTTGATTTTCTACATCCCGGACAAAGCTGAGTGGAGAAGCGCCGTCGCACGGATGCAGAAGAATGGCTACGCGCCGGTCAAGTCTTACAACCCGTACTGGGACGACGATGCCAAGACGTTTGAGGACGCGGACGGCTACCGCGTCGTGCTCTACAATGGGTATTGGGATAAATAGGCCGAACTTCGGCGTTAGGTGATCTCCCTGACCACGACGCGCATCCCGTCCATCTCCACGACCGTGACCGGGGTCTCCGGCGCAATAAATTCTCCGCCGGTAACCACGTCGGCAATGTAATCGGCGAAGCGCGCTTTGCCGCTCGGCCGCAACATCGTGACGGAGGTTCCTTGCATTCCCGGGGTTAAGGCCAAGGCGGTGGCAAATTCCCGCGGCGCGCCGGCAAGCGAGGGGCCGGGTGGATTGGTGATCATGAGGGCGAAACGGCGATAGAAATTCGTGCGCGGGAGATAGCGGGCGAGAATGACAATCGCGACCGTCGCCACGAGGATCGACAGCAATAGATTGCGCAAGGGCACGGACAGCATCGCGCCGGTCGGGAAAAAAGTTTGGCCGGGATAGCGATCGATCATGGCCCAAAGTAAGGAAGCAAGCATAAGGAAAATACCGGCCACGCCGAAGACGATGGTGGAATGCGCGAAGAAGAGGATCTCGATCAGAACAAGGAGGACGCCGAGAGCAAAGAGGGCGACGGTTTCCCAACCGGCCAGTCCAGCGAGATAGTGCCCGAGAAAGAACAGCGCGAAACAAAGCGCCGCCAGAATTCCGGGCAAGCTCACGCCGGGAAGCTTGAATTCGAGATAGGCGCAAATAATTCCCAGCACGAGAAGTAAGGGCGCCAGAGCAGTGACCCAAAAGGCGAGACGCTCAAAGCCGCTTGGGTCGAACGAGCGGACTTCGCCTTTCAATCCCGCCTTGCGAATCAACTCGGCGATGGAATCGGCGATGCCGTCGGCCAGCAACGGCTTGTCGCCAATTTTTTCGGTCGCTTCCTGCGCGTTCAGCGTCAGCAGCGAGCCCTTCGCGTGCACGACGCGGTCGCCGATTTTCACTTCCTTTTCCTTCGACATGAAGGCTTCACCGAGATCGGGGTTGTGGCCGTTGCGCGTGGCGGAGCTGCGCACGAGCGCGGACCAGTACGAGATCGTCTTATCGCGTTCTGTCGCCGGTAAATCTTCACCAGTCGCCAGCACCGGGGCAGCCGCGCCGATCGCGCTCACAGGCGACATGTAAATGTGTTGCGTGGCCAGCGCGATCAGCGAACCGGCCGAGCCGGCATTGGAATTAATGAAGGTGAAGGTCGGAACGGTGGCGTGACTGAGGACGCCGGTGATCTCCGCGGCGGCATCGAGCCGTCCGCCGTAGGTGTTCATTTCAAAAATGATCGCACTCGCGCGGGCGCTTTCCGCGGCCTTGACCGCGCGGCGAATAAACAAGAGCAGCGGCTGGGAAATTTCGCCGCGCAGCGGAATGACGACGATGTCGCCGACGTGGATCACATCTCGGGCTTCGCCTGGCCTAACGAATACAAAAAGGCCGAGGGTAATCAGAAGAGAGCGCAGTAAGATTCTCATCACATCACTAGTGGAAGGCCGGTGCCTCTGACATAATAGATTCAGACGAAGAGGGAGAGGAAGAGGAATTTGCATGGGGACCATCCCGTCACAGAACATTGAGCAGATCGCGGCGGCGAATGACATCGTCGAAGTGATCGGCTCCTATTTTCCACTTAAGCGCGCGGGAACGAGCTTTAAGGCGCTCTGTCCGTTTCACCAGGAGAAGACGCCGTCCTTCACGGTTAGTCCGCAGCGGCAGACTTTTCACTGCTTCGGCTGCGGCGCGGGCGGGAGCGTCTTCCGCTTCGTCATGGATTACGAGCACATCGATTTTCCTTCGTCGGTGCGCAAGCTGGCGGCGCGCGCCGGCATTCCGGTGATCGAAGAAGGCGGGGCGCGCAGTGACGATGATCGCCAGCATGAAACGCGGCGCACTCTGCTGCGGCTCCACGCCGAGGCGGCGGCATGGTTTCATGAAAATTTAATGAAGACGCCGGCAGCAAAACCGGCGCGCGAATATTTGAAGAAGCGCGGGATCGACAATCGGATCGCGCGCGATTGGCAAATCGGCTACGCGCCTAACGAATGGCAGGCGTTTGGCGATTGGGCGAAGACGCAAGGGTACGCGAACCAGGTGTTGATTCAGAGCGGGCTGGTTAGCCAGCGCGAGGAAGCCGCAGAAAACGTCCAACGTCCAACGTCCAACGTTCAACGTTCAACTTTCTACGATCGCTTCCGCGGCCGGATCATGTTTCCGATTTGCAACGATGTGGGGGAAGTGATCGCCTTCAGCGGTCGCGTGCTGGCGAAAGAAGCGGACGGGGCGAAATATCTAAACTCGCCGGAGACGCCGCTCTTCCGCAAGGGGCGCGTCCTGTTCGGGCTGCATAAAACGAAACGCGGATTGATAGAAGCGAACTGCGCCATCGTTTGCGAAGGACAATTGGATTTGATCACGGTTTTTGAAGCTGGCATCACCAACGTCGTCGCGCCGCAAGGGACAGCGTTTACGGAAAACCAGGCGCGCATTCTGAAGCGGTTTGTCAATGAAGTTGTTCTCTGCTTCGACTCCGATACGGCGGGACAAAAGGCGGCGGAGCGCTCGCTCGATGCGCTCCTCCAAAACGACTTGATCGTGCGCCTGGCGGAAATGCCGGCGGGTGAAGATCCGGATTCGCTGGTGCGCAAGAAGGGAAAAGAAGAATTCGAAAAACGCATCGCAGAGGCGCGTGATTTTTTCGACGCCTGGATCGAGCACGAAGCGACGGCCACGAATCTGAATTCGTTAGGCGAGAAAATGCAACTCGCCCGTAAACTGGCGGAGACGGTCGGGCGAGTGCACGATCCGCTCATGCGTGGCGAGGTGGCCAACCGGGTCAGCGCGCGGCTCGGCGTACCGCGCGCCGATTTTGCCGGCCTGCTGCAGCGATCGACCCGCGAGCGTTATGCGGCAGCGGATGAAACGCCGGAGCGGCCAGCGGCGATCAGACTCCGGCACGAGGTGGCGATGCTGTGTCTGTTGGCGTTGCGCGAAGCGGAGGCGCGGGCATTTCTGCAAGCGCAAAACTGGCGTGAGCTGCTCGCGCAAACACCTGACGCAGAGATGCTCGTGCGCATCCTGGAAAGCGATTTGAAGCCGGGTGACCCCGCGTCGATCAATGCTTTCATGGCGGGGCTGCCGGCGGAGGAGGAAGCGCTTGTCTCGGGCTGGCTCCTGCAGAAGATGCCGCCAAACGGTGTGGAAGTGGCCATAGGATGGTGGAACGGCCTGCGCCAGGCGGTGCTACGACGCCAATTGCAGATTGCGGAAGGCCGGATGCAACTGCCGCGGCTCACCGCGGGCGAGGAGATTAATCTGCAGAAACAAATTCTTGACCTGCAAGAACAGCTCCG
>JBDUCP010000097.1:0-6887 GCA_040003405.1 Verrucomicrobiota bacterium | reverse complement strand
CTCCCAGCGGCCCCGCTGCGTTCATCCGCGCAACCAAAAATCACGCGCCGCATCCGCACATGCACGAGCGCGCCGGCGCACATCGCGCACGGCTCTTTAGTCACATAAAGGTCGCACTCGTTCAGACGCCAATCGCCGACGGCGGCTTCAGCTTGGGTGATCGCGAGCATCTCGGCGTGCGCCGTCGCGTCTTTCAACAGCTCCACCTGATTATAAGCGCGCGCGATGATCCGGCCAGCGCGCACGACCACCGCGCCTACCGGAACTTCTTCCTTGGCAAAACCCTTCGCGGCCAGACGCAGCGCGTCCCGCATGAAAAAATCGTCGTCCTGCGCGTGCACGAGATCGTTCATGGCCTAACGAATGGTCGCGCCGCATACAACCACGGGGTTGGAACCAAGCGAATTACTTGAGTATGAAAACATTTTCGCTCGTTCTCCTCACAGCCATTTTATCGCTCAGCACCGCGGGCGCGGCAACCGAGCAGGAGATAGTTAATCGTTCCGCCGGCATTCTGCGACACTTTCGCCAGATGCCGGAACGCGGCATTCCGGCGCGGGTGCTGCGCAACGCACGCGGCCTCGCCATTTTGACTGTGGTCAAGGTCGGGTTCGGTTTGAGCGGCAAAGGCGGGCAAGGTGTGGTCGTCGCTCGCACCGGTGGCGGATGGTCTGGCCCATCATTCGTGGGCACTGGGGGCGCTGGCTGGGGCCCACAAATCGGGGCGCAAATTACCGAGTTCGTTTTTGTGCTCAACACCAACGCGGCGGTGCGTGCCTTTTCGCGCGATGGCAATGTCACAGTCGGCGCGGATGTGAGCGCGGCTGCGGGACCGGTCGGACGCGATCTGCAAGCTGGCGTCACGCCGACGGCGGCGATCTACACTTACAGTAGAACTCAGGGACTCTTCGCCGGTGCCTCGCTCGAAGGCGCCGTCATCGCCACGCAGAAGACGGCAAACGCGCGCTATTACGGTCAACCTGTCTCGGCGCGCGCGATTCTGAGCGGCAGCGTTCCGCCGCCTCCCGGCACAGGGCGATTGCGCGCCATGCTCGGGCGCTGATTCTTCGGACAATTTCCTTTACAAAGGGTTGGCTCTTTCGGCACGGTCAATGACGTGCGCGCTCTTGTTGCCTTCCTCACTCTGCTCAGCGGGATTGCCGCGGCGGCGGCGCAGGAGCAGGAGAACAAATTGATGGATCGCTTGCTCCGGCCAGACATGGAGATGGCGAACCCTGCGCAACAAAAAAAATTCATGGCGGATGGCGCTGCGGTCGATAAACGCGCCCGCACCAACAGCTTTTACACGCCAGAGAAATCGCTCGGAAAAACCTTCCCGGCCAAACGAAGTTTCCTGTCCAGAATTTTCGCGACCAATCGCTCGCGGGTCGCTGACACCACGGCCAATCTCTCGACCCGCTCCAGCCTAACGAATGCCCATACCGCTTACGTCACGCCCAACGCTTATCCGACTCGCGCCGCCGCGGGCGGCGAACGCAGCGCGCCGGGCAAGGATTTTTCCGGCAATCGCTCCTTCCTCGATCAAGGCAAGAGTCAAAAATCCCTCGACCACCACGAAGCGCCGATGACGATTGATCAGGTGCGCGAGTTGTTGAACAAAAACAAATAACCGTCTTCCTTCATCCTCTCGCAACGCCCCATGCCACCGGATGAAGCTTTTGCCCTGCTCAAAGAGGGTGCCGCGCAAATCATTAGTGAAGCGGAGCTACGCCAGAAGCTTGCTCTCGGCCGTCCGCTCCGCGTCAAACTAGGCGTCGATCCAACCAGCCCTGATCTGCATCTGGGACACTCGATCATTCTGCGCAAACTGCGCCAATTTCAGGAGCTCGGGCACCAGGCCGTCCTGATCATCGGCGACTTCACTTCCATGATCGGCGACCCGAGTGGCCGGTCGGTGACGCGTCCACAATTGACGCGCGAACAAGTGTTGGCAAACGCCGCAACCTATCGTGAACAGGCGTTCAAAATTCTCGATCCGGCGCGCACGCGTTTGATCTCGAACAGCGAGTGGTTCGAAAAAATGCATTTCGAAGAGGTGATCCGTCTCAACAGTCTCGTCACGTTGCAGCAGATGTTGCAGCGCGAAGATTTTCGCGACCGGATCGATCGCCAGCAGCCAATCCACGCGCACGAAATTCAATATCCCATCATGCAGGGCTGGGACTCGGTCATGGTGCAGGCCGACATCGAACTCGGCGGGACCGACCAGCTTTTTAATATTCTCGTCGGTCGCGATCTTCAAAAAGGCGAAGGTCAACCGGCACAGGTCGTTTTTATTTTGCCGATCTTGGAGGGTCTCGATGGCGTTAACAAAATGAGCAAGAGCCTCGGAAATTACGTGGGTCTCAATGAACCTGCTTCTGAAATTTTCGGGAAACTAATGAGCGTTTCCGATGAATTGATGGCGCGCTATTACCCGCTGCTTCTCGGTCGTGCGTTGCCTAACGAGTTGCATCCGCTGGAGGCAAAGAAGCAGTTGGCGGCCGCCATCGTCGAAATGTACCACTCGCGCGAAGCTTCCCAAAAAACGCTTACTGATTGGGAAGCGCGCTTCAGCGAAAAAAAATTAGCCGACGCCGATCTGCCGGAGTTCCGGCCCTCCAGCTCGGAAATCGTCTCGATCGTCACCGCCGCTTACACAGAGGCTTTCAGCCTAACGAAATCGCGCGCCGATGCGCGACGCCTGATCGAGCAGGGCAGCGTGCAACTAAACGGCGAGAAATTGCGCGACCCGAAAGCCACCGTCACGCTGGTCGCGGGGCAGGTACTCCGGCTCGACAAAACGCGCGCTGTTCGCATCGCGTAAGCTCCGTACAACAAAAGAGCACGGAGCCTTTCGACTCCGCGCTCTTTCAAACCAGTACCCTACCAATATTACGCCGTTGCGGTCTCGAACATCGAGAGCATCGGTGCGCGCTCTGCCACAGGCGCGGCTATTCCTTCAAAGTGAGAGCGGATGCTGCGCAACTCGGAAGTCACGAAGGCGTCCACAAAATGAAACCGGCGATCCAGCCAGGCGAACAGTTTGTTCTTGATCTCGTAATGCAACGCCAGCGTCACCTCAGTGCAATTCGGCCGGATCTCGGAAAATTCCACCAAGCCCATCACATCGAGATTTCCGCCGGTCGATTCAAAAGCGAACTGCTCCGGCGCATCGCTGTCCACCGCCAGCAAGACCGTGTGGGCTTCAAACCCGAGCGGCCCGCGAAAACTGAAATCAACCGTCTTCGACGAAGTCACGGTGGCCTTTGTCACCATGACAAACTGCCGCCGATACGATTGGATGCTCGCGAGGCGCGTTTGGCACTCGTCGAGCGATTGATTCATGTGCAGAGTTTTTTGTAGTAACATAGTTAGTTAGGGTTGTGCCATCCTTACTGAGCAACGGATATGCCATTAGGGCTTTACGAGGGGAGCCTGGACGCAAGACGGGTATTTCGTGTAAGCAATCGCGACACTTGTGTCTCGTTGCCGACAATTAACGACGGCCAGACGCGCTAGGCGGCGCAAGCTTGTCGGCTCTCGATCGTTTCCAACATCGACTGGAAAATTATTCTCCCGTCCGCACTGCCCAGTCGCGCTTCGCACGCGCGATCGGGATGCGGCATCAGGCCGAACACATTCCCTTCGCGGTTGCAGATGCCGGCGATATTTTCCAGCGATCCATTGGGATTCACCGATGCGTAGCGCAGAATTATTTGTTCCCGCTCCTTCAATTCTCGCAACGTCCGGTCATTTGCAAAAAAACAGCCTTCGCCATGCGCAACCGGCATGCGCAACAGCGTTCCCTTCTCGCAGCCTTGCGTGAAGAAGGACTCCGCCACTTCCACGCGCACCGTCACCATCTCGCAGACGAAATGCAGTGAGCGATTGCGCACCAGCGCACCCGGCAGCAATCCCATTTCGCAGAGAATCTGAAATCCGTTGCAGACGCCGATCACTAATTTCCCGCCGCGCGCTTCCGTCATCACGCTGCGCATGATCGGCGAAAAACGCGCGATCGCTCCGCAGCGCAAATAATCGCCGTAGGAAAACCCGCCGGGCAATACGATGGCGTCGTACCCATCGAGCGACGTTTCCTTGTGCCAGACATACTCCGCGCTCAGTCCCGCGATCCCATTCAAAGCCGCCAGACAATCCTGATCGCAATTCGATCCCGGAAACTGAATGACAGCAAATTTCATCTGCGTATTCCTCTCAACTTCTCAATCCCTCAACCTCTCAACACCTCAAAGTCTTCGATCACTGGGTTGGAGAGCAAATCGCGGCAGACCTTATTCAGGCGTGAATCCAAATCCGGCGTCTTATCGTCCACTTCGATCTCCAAATATTTGCCCATCCGCACCGAATGCACTTCCGGCATGCCGAGATGCTGCATCGCATCGCGCACCGCTGCGCCCTGCGGATCAAGCACGGTCGCCTTGGGGGTCACAATCACTTTCATTTTCATGGCCGCACAATATCCAGCCGCAGCGAAGGGCAACAAGCGAAATGCGGCCTGACTTTGCGCGGAATCGCCGTCGTTTAATTTTCCTTTGCGTGAGTACCCCGCGGCAGCGCGGCAGCGCGGAGCATACTTTAACAGTCCAGCGTATGCTCTGCCGCCCAGGAGGGCGGCGCAGACGCCACAAGGATAATTTCTTCTCGCAAGAAACCACCGTGGGTAGTAATTTCGAACCATTAATGGGTACACGAGTTTCATTAACCAGGAATTTATGAACACAAATATCGCATCCGACTCGCGGCGCCTAGCCGGCCATTTTCTCCCCATTCTTGTTAGCGTCACTTACTTTATGACACTGCCGGCTTTTGCCCGGCCCCAGCACCCGGCCGAATACAACAGGCCAACCCCATTTGGTCTTGCCGCGCCTCTGCAATTCACGAATGCGGTTTCGCGTAAGACCCACACTGGTGGTGGAACGTTCGACGTCCCTCTGCCGCTGGCGGGCGCACGCGGCATCGAGCCTCGCACTGGCGGCGCGGGCGGTAACCATACCATCGTAGTGACTTTCAGTAATCCCGTGCTCAATGGCAATGCAGCCGTGACCGGCGGAACCGGCACCGTGACGGGGCCACCGACTTTCAGCGGGAATACTATGGCCGTGAATCTGAGCGAAGTAGCCAATGCCCAGAACCTGACCGTGACCTTGAGCAACGTCACCGATAATACCAATCAGGTGCTGCCCAATACGGCGATTAATGCCGGTTTTCTTCAGGGCGACAGTAATGGTGATGGGACCGTTAATTCCGGCGACGCCTTGCAAACGCGCAATCGTTCCGGCCAAACGACCGATGCGACAAACTTTCGCTCGGATGTGAATATCGATGGCTCGATAAACAGCGGCGACGTTTTCATCGTGCGGTCCCGATCCGGCACGTTACTGCCGCCATTGAGGAACTATTGCCGGGAAAGTTTCGATGGCGTGACTGCGCCTAATCTGCCAGCAGGTTGGGAGGCATATAATCCGGTTCCAGGCAATGGCATCACGTGGGTGACCTCGACTGTCACTCCTGATACCGCGCCCAACGCTGTGTTCATCGACGACCAGGACGGTATCAGCGACAAGGTCCTCGACTCCCGGAATATCATGATCCTGTCCGCTTCGGCACAGCTGAGTTTCCGTAACAATTACAACACCGAATATGATCCGCCACCGAACGAGGTGTGCTGGGATGGCGGTGTGCTGGAAGTTTCCTCGCCTAACATCAACGGTGGTGCCTTCACCGACGTGACCGATCCAGCGGTCGGCGGCGGTTTCATCTCCGGCGGCTACACCGGCGAGATCAGCAGTGTGCGCGGCGATGTGCTACCGCGGGGTTATATGGCTTGGTGTGGCAATTCGGGGGGCTACATCAATACCGTGATACATTTCGGATCGAACCTCAACGGACAAATCATCCGGCTGCGCTTCCGCATGCGAACCGACGAAGCCGCATCCCGTCCCGGATGGCGTATCGATACTTTGTCGATTATGGGAGCAACCTGTCCCTAGCTCGCATTTCCAGGCAAGCCAATCAGACCGATTCGCGCCCGACTTCCGTCGGCTTTTTGTCCTCGCGCAATCCGAGGAAAACCGGCTGGCGCAATTTTCCGTCGCGTGTCCACTCAGCGAATTTGATTTGCGCGACGAAGATTGGATTCACCCAATGCATTTTGCGCATCATCGACGGCGTGATCCCCTGCACCCATTGGCCGCCTTGCTTCGATGGCAGGTCCGCAAACGGGCAATCGTCGCGCGCTTCCTTCATGAATTTTTTGTGAAGTGCGGCGAGCAGTTTTTCATTGAAGCCGGTGCCAACCTTTCCGGCGAAGAGCAACCGCCTCTTTTCGTAATAACCGACCAGGACCGCGCCGAAATGTTTGCGCGCGCCCTGCGGCGGTGTGTAACCACCGATGACAAATTCCTGCTCGTTTACGCATTTCAACTTGATCCATACGCCACTGCGCCGGTCCGGTTCGTAAACGGAATCGCGCTGCTTGCCAATGATGCCTTCGAGTCCGCGGCGTTTCACTTCCGTCAGCAACGCTGAGGCGTCGCCGCCGATCTCGCCGGAAAAGCGGATCGCATCACCGGCGCCTTCACAGAGCTGCGCCAGCAACTCCTTTCGGCGAAAAAGCGGCAAACTCGTTAGGCCTTTTCCATCCGCCTGGAGCAAATCGAAGACGTAATAGTAAATCGGGGCCCGCCGGCCTTCCATCTCGTGCGCCTGCAAAAGTTGAAAGGACGATCCGCCTTGTTCGTTCAAGGCCACGACTTCCCCGTCAATCACGCAATCATCGATCGCCAGCGCGCTGACCGCCTCGGCTACATCGGTAAATCTGCCCGCGAGTTCGTTTTGGTTCCGAGAGATCAGGTTGACCTTCG
>JBDUCP010000096.1:0-6888 GCA_040003405.1 Verrucomicrobiota bacterium | reverse complement strand
CGCGCTTCATGTATTGCACGATCGCTTCATCCAGCTCGTCGCCCGCCACGCGCACGCTGCGGCTGAAGACAATTCCGGAAAGCGAAATGAGCGCCACTTCCGTCGTACCGCCACCGATGTCGATGATCATATTTCCTGCGGGATCCTGCACTGGCAGGCCGACCCCAATCGCTGCCGCCATTGGCTCTTCGATTAGATAAACTTCGCGCGCGCCGGCGTGCGTGGCCGATTCGCGGACAGCGCGTTTTTCGACTTCAGTGATGCCCGACGGCACGGCGATCACGACCCGCGGCTTCGCGCGCACGCGGCGGCCATGCACTTTTTTAATGAAGTGCCGCAGCATCGCTTCCGTGATTTCAAAATCCGCGATGACACCATCCTTGAGCGGGCGCACCGCGACAATATTCGAAGGCGTGCGGCCAAGCATGCGCTTCGCTTCATCGCCGACCGCGAGCACTTTGTTCGTGCCGGCCTGCACTGCCACGACCGAAGGTTCGCGCAGCACGATGCCCTGATCTTTGACATAGACGAGCGTGTTCGCCGTGCCGAGATCGATACCGATGTCGCTGGATAACCAGCCAAAAAGTCCGTCGAACATGAAGTGAGCCTTTGCCTTTTAAATGGGTCGCTGAAACGCGTTTATCCAGTCTGTCGGCAGCGCATTTTGACTTGGATTTTCATTGCCCCACCATGGGCGAAGCGCGCTACCGGCCGGCTGAAATCGGTTAGTATCTAGAAACGGACGCTCCCCGCGTCAAGGGAAACTACCGGTTGGGCATGGCGCGGCGCGCTTGTTGCACCGCCAGCAGCGGAGGAAAATCAATCAGCGCGGGCGAGACCGTATTTCGAATCTGCCGCGCGGAGACGGATTTCAAATTTCTCCAGCGTTCCCATTCCAGATCCGGCGCGGCCCTGATGTGGCGAAGCAGGCTGCGCCATTCCATCAGCGCCCGTTCGATGTCGCCGGAACGCAGCGATTCGTTCGTCAATTTGTAACGGCCCGCCGGGTTCGCGATGTAATCGCGGATCACGTCCGCTGCGCCGGAACCATACTGGATTGGCGTTCCCATTTCGAGATAACCGGGATGATCGGCGCGATGATAAACGCGCTGGCAAAGAATGCCGAGGCGTCCCCCAAACACGCTATCTTCACCGGCGAAGCGTGGACCGGCGCGAAGGTTTGCCAGATCGAAAATAAGATCGTCGATCGGGTAGGTTTCGTCCTCTAGCGCGGCGGCGATGGCGAGACCTTCGCCGGCTTGGAAAAAAGAAAAAATGATGCCGCGGCGTGTCGGCGTTCCATCGCGATCGACCAAGCCGAGCGCCCGCCATGCGTGGGCGGGCGACGGGATAATCGCAGTCGTTAGGTCGTGCTCCAATTCGGAACAAGTGCGGCAGACGCGCGTAATCGCTTCGTGCTCGGGTGGCGATCGCAAAGCCCGGCCGTGCGAATCGACGAAAGCCAGCACGAGCACATCGGAAAAATCAATCCGCGCACACAGAGTGTCGCCACGCCTAACGAGTTCGGCCAGTTTCCCACCGTGCGTGAATTCCGGCACGCGGGGCGGTACCTCGACATCGAAACGGGGACGCGGGATCACTTTTTCTCCGAGGATTTTTCGCAGCCATTTTACCGGCGCGACCGCATTCTCATCGATCGCCGTGGCGAGCGGAATTTCGCGGCCGTAGATTCCCTGGTCGCACAGCTTGCACAGATTGCCGAAGCCGCGGCCATCCAGCATTCGCGGCAACGTCAGCGCGCGCACCCAGCGGTCATTTTCGAGCACGAATAATTGGCCTAACGAGATATTTTCCTCTTTCGGTTTCGGCTCCCATTCGTTTTCTGAGTTCAGCATCTCGACCATTGGCCGCCGGGCGAAGCGGGCGCGTTCCGCATCCACCAAAAAGCCACACGGCTTTGCGCCAGTGGAGAGAGAATGCTCGCAGCCGATCGCGACGCGCTGCGTGCTGAAAAGCGAGCGATTCAGCTCCACGGCGGCGGCAAATGGCTCGGCCGTGTTCGCCATCACACCGATGAGACTCGGCCAATCCACCTGCGTGGCGCGTCGCAATTGGCGCGCGCGCGCATCGCCCAAGCGCGGAAGATCGGGCAGCACGAGAACGTATCCTGTTTCATCGAGACCGCGGCGGCCAGCGCGACCGAACATTTGCAGCAGCTCATCCGGCTGCACATGACGTTCGAAATTACCCGCCATGTAACGCGTGCCGGCGATTAGGACTGAGCGCATGGAGAAATTGATGCCCGCCGCCAGTCCCATCGTCGCGACGACCACATTCAACTGCCCGGCTTTCGCGAGTGGTTCGATGAGGCCGGCGCGCACGGCGTAACTCAATCCGCTGTGATGATAGGCGACGCGATTGCGCAGTAATTTCGCCAGCCGTTTGCCGGCGAGCGCTTCCTGTTCCGACGAAAGCGGCAATGAATCCCGCAAAGGAATCGCGGATGAAATTTCTTGCGCCATTTCTTCGCTGGCCTTGCGTCGCGGCGCAAAAACCAGCACCGGCGCCAGGTCAGCGCGAAGTGCTTTACCAATCACCCGCGGCCAAAAATTTCGTGTTGTGACAAACTGCGAATCGGACAGCGATTGCAGATCAACTTCTTCCAGCGGAACGGGCCGCTCGTGATGCGAGATGAGCACCGGATCGCGCCCGATGCGTTGTAGCCACGCGACAACATCGTGCGGATTTTGCACGCTGCCACTGAGCAGAAGCAGTTGCGTTTCGCGGGGCGCGAGCGCCAGCGCCAATTCGTAATGTACGCCACGCACCGGATCGGCGATCATTTGATATTCATCGACCACGAGAAGGCGCGGACCATCGCGCCGCAAAAAACGCGCGCGTTGCGTTTCCAAAGTCGCGACCAGCACTTTCGCATTAAGATTTAATGCGAGATCGCCGGTCGCGATGCCGACATCCCAGCCCCGCGCGCGCCATTCGGCAAGCTTGTCGTTCGCCAGCGCGCGCGTCGGCACGGTAAAAATCGCCTGTCCTTTCAGCGTCGGATAGAGCAGTTCGAAAATGTAGGTCTTGCCGGAACCGGTTGGTGCCTGCACAACGACGTCTTTGCGCTCACGCAAGGCGCGCACCGCCCGCTGTTGCCACAGATCGGGGACGACGAGATTTGTTTCGAGGCCGGCCAGCATCGGCAGAAGATGTCGTGTAAACCGACTCCTTCAAGATCGCCCTCTGCTGCAGGCAAGAAGGAGGACGGCAGACATGCGCCGGACCCTCGTTACCCGAGCAAGCGATCGAATTCGTCGCGGACAACGCGGTAGCATTCGCAGGCCGCTTTTTCCAAGCCGCGGCGATTGCGTACCGTCACGTGGCCGTGCCGGTATTCGATCAAACCGGCGCGCTGCAAAGTCCCGGCAACCTCCGTCACGCCGGCACGTCGCGTGCCGAGCATCTCGGAGAGAAACTCATGGGTGAGATCTAATTCGTCGCCTTTGACGCGATCGTGCGTCGTGAGGAGCCAGCAACAGCAACGCTGCTCGATCGTGTGAAGCCGGTTGCAGGTGGCCAGTTGCGAGACCTGTGCGAACAGCGCCTGCGTGTAAAGATGAAGCGCGTCTGAGAGGGCGCCACCCTTGCGCGTTTCTCGTCTCAGAAGTTCGGCATCCATTCGATGCGCGCTGCCTTGGAACTGCCAACAGACGCGCCGCGCGCTGGTCTTCGCACCGAAAAAAACCGGCAACCCGACCATCCCCTCAGACCCAACGGTGCCGACTTCGGTCATGGTGCCATCTTTCAAAACACTCAGGATCGATGCCATGCCGGTTTCAGGAAAGTAGACGTACCCGCACGCTGTGTGCGGTTCATAGAGAGAATCCCACTGGTTAAGCTCTACCAGCCTCATGCCCTTCCGCAGACGCCTGATAACGACCGCGGGCAATCGTTTCAAAATTCTATTGCGGAAGCCGTTTCTCGGACGGGGATTCGCTTTCATCTGACTGTGCGCTGTTTTGACATGATAGAAGAACCGCATCTTCTGACGGCAGGTTCTCCGATTGGAAGGAGAGCTCGACGCGATGCTCGCGCCGATGCATCGGGGACGCATTGCCCGACGTCAAAGAAGTAAACATTTCGTACGGCACCGGACAATTCTTCGATTTTTTTCAATTATCTGCATCCACCCGATACCACGCCGCGTATTGCGATAAAAAGAAACATCTATCTATGACACCACTATCCAACATTATTGCTAGTAAACAGACACGCCGTCAGGCTCTCAGAAATCTTGGCATCGGCGCATTCGGAATGACCGCACTCGGCGCGCTGGCGAGGAATGTCTCCGCCGCCTCCGGCCCCGGGCAGGACGCCGCAGTGCTGCAATTCGCGCTCAACCTCGAATATCTCGAGGCCGAGTTTTACACCTACGCCACTTTTGGGACTGGCATTGAGACGCAGGGGATCGCAGTCGACGGAGCCGGCACACCAGGCACCGTCACCATCAAGTCGAACCCGAGAGTTCCCTTCACAGATCCGAAGATCGAGCAATATGCCGCGGAGATCGGAGCGGACGAACGCAAACACGTAACATTTTTCCGCAGTGCGCTGGCGGGCGCGGGCGTGCAGCCAGTGGCTCGTCCGAGGATCGATTTACTGAACAGCTTCAACACCCTGGCTCAGGCGGCGGGCATCGGACCGTCGTTCGATCCATTCGCGAATGACGTAAACTTTCTGCTCGGCGCCTTCATCTTCGAAGACGTGGGCGTCACTCTTTTCGGAGGTGCGGCCCGTCTTATCGCGAACAAGGATTTCCTGGAAAGCGCCGCCGCCGTCCTCGCGGTGGAAGCGTATCACGCAGGGAATATCCGAGTGAACATCTTCGCGGCCGGAGCGGGTCCGCAGGGGCTCGCGAAAAAGGTTTCCGATTTGCGCAAGGTGCTTTCTGGAGCGGATGATGATCAGGGCGTCGTGGATAGCAACGGCAACGCAAACATTGTGCCGACCGATTCCAACGGCCGCACTTTTCGGCGGACGACGCGGCAAGGCCTGAACATCGTTTACGGAGCGCCAAACGCGTCGAGCGGCTTGTTCTACCCGAACGGCCTCAATGGTCCGATCCGCTAAGGAGAGGTTCATTTCAAACTTCAACACTTATAGCAATATGAAAAAAAATCTTCGTCCAATCCTCGCCGCCGGGTTGGCAGCGTTTCTCGCAGCCTCCGGCTCGCTCCACGCGCAGGGCCCCACCCCCGCGCTCTTTGGCATCACCTTCTTCGGGAATCAACTTGTCACCGTCGATCCGGCGACGGGTTCAGCTACAGTGGTCGGTTCCATCGGCCAGACTGTAAACGGTTACGGAATCGCCGCGCGCAACGGCCGTTTGTTCACCTTTGATCCGAACATCAATAAGATCCGCGAGATCAGTCGGGTCAGCGGAAGAGTTCTGCGAGACATTAACATCGGCGTGACTGGGTTGCTTGGCGAAGGCGATCTTGCATTCCGTCCAGACGACGGCGTGGGCTTTCTCACCTCCGCGCTGGATGGCGCGAGTCCCCCGCTCACTCCGACGAACGATTTCTACACATTCAATATCGATACCGGCACGTCCGTGCGACTCGGCACCACGGGCGTTTCGATCGATGCGCTGGCATTCGATTCCAGCGGAACGCTCTACGCGATCGGCCAGGGAGATGCGACTCTCTACACGATTAACCAGAGCAACGGCGTTGCTACTGAAGTCGGCAGCCTCGGCATCTTTCAGGGAAGCCCCATCGGGGCGATGGCTTTCGGTCCGAATGATATTCTCTACGCCTCCGTGGACGATCGCCTTTACAGGATCAACAAGAGCACCGGCGCGGCAACTCCGGTCTCGCAAACCGTATTGGATTTCGACGTCAGCAGTGTCTCGGGTCTGACCTTCGCGCCTGGCGCGGCTACGTTGGGCAACATGTCCAGCCGTGCGGCCGTCGGCACCGGCGATAACGTGACGATCCAGGGTTTTATTGTGCAAGGCACTCCCGTGAAGACAGTGCTTCTGCGCGGCCTCGGGCCGAGCCTAAGGAGCGTGTCAGGCATGCTGGCAGATCCGGTGCTGGAGTTGTTTAACGCTCAACGGCAGTCGATTGTCCGCAATGACAACTGGAGAGACAGCGCGCAAGCAGCCGCGATCCAGGCGACAGGTCTCGCGCCGACGGATGACAGAGAATCCGCTATCCTCCAGACGCTGGCTCCGGGCGCATACACCGCGATCTTAAGCGGCGCAAATGGCGGCGCCGGCGTCGGGTTAGCTGAGATTTTCGATCTCGAGGTGGGCAGCGGGAGCAGGCTTGCGAATCTTTCCACGCGCGGATTGGTTCAAACAAACGACGGAGTCCTGATCGCAGGCGTGATTGTGAGCGGCTCCGCGTTACAGCGTGTAGCCGTCCGTGCGATCGGGCCGGATCTGACAAATTCCGGTGTCCGGAATGCGCTCCAGGATCCGACCCTGACGATCAGAGATGCCAACGGCCAGTCGGTTGCTTCCAACGACAACTTTAGGTCGGGCGGACAGACAGCTGAACTTGCCCAGATTAACCTGACGCCGGGTGACGATCGCGATTCAGCGATCATCATCGATCTTCTGCCGGGCGCCTATACCGCCATTGTTCAAGGGAACAACGGCACCGGCATCGCCTTAGTGGAGATGTACAATCTGAGCACGAACAACCAGTAAGAGCCGGCAACGGATTAACCTTGGCGCGGGAGTAACCGTTCTATCCGGCCTCCCTGCCACTCTTCCGCGTTCCGATATGATAACACTAGCTAGCTTAATGAACCTCGCAGGGCCGGATCTCATTGTGATCCTCCTCATTATCCTGGTTCTTTTCGGCGCAAAAAAACTTCCGGATCTTGCTCGTGGCATGGGTCAGGCCATGAAGG
>JBDUCP010000095.1:0-6924 GCA_040003405.1 Verrucomicrobiota bacterium | reverse complement strand
GCACTCCAAACAGCACTCGCGAGCACACTCAGAACGACCGCCCGGGAACGGAAGGTGAACGCCGTTTTGCGTGGAAGCTTCATCGCCACGGTCGCTGGAACTTTGCCAGAGGCCGCCGACCGAGGACAAGCGCAATCGGGCGCCAGCGGACTCGTTAGGCAAACTGCGGTGAGGCCGCCCAACCGACCTTGCGGTTGGCGCTCGGGCCGCGCGCCCAGGAGGCGATCGTGCTCGTGAGCAGGCCGAGGCGCGTGGTCCGCGCCGCGAGGTCGACCTTTAGTTGCCGCTGCACGCGCACGCGCAGGTCCTCATCCGCCCCGGTGCGGGCGAAGTTCCAGGCGTCCTCGCCCTGCGCTTCCAGCACGCTTTTTTCCAGCGCGCGCCAGGCGCGTTGAAGTTCCGCGAGGACCGAGCGCATCTGAAATAAACTGGTCTGCTCGCCGACTTGGCTTGATTCCAGGTCGCTCAACGCCAGGAGCAACTCCATGCGCGCGACATCGCTCGCGGCATAAGCTTCCTGCACTTCGTGCCAAAGGGCGGAGACCGCTGCGTTCCCATCCGCGCGCAGATCGGGATGCAAGCGACGCACGAGCGCGCGATAGAGTTCCTTCACCCGCGCATCGATCGCTGGCGCGGACTCCTCCGGTTCAGGCTCGGCGCGCGGCGGTTCGGCGCGGCGGTTATGATTCGGCGCGGGCCCGGTCGGCGGGCTGCGAAACATGTGCGTTTTAAAAGTCTCAAAGCTCGTGGCGTAGGCGTCGTCATCCATTTTGTCGGGATTGGTCCCGATAGATTTTTGCACCCACTCCTGGAAGAGCGCCTCTTGTTCGAACTCGCTCAGCCTCCGGCCCTCGCCGGCGTCCGCCGGCTGTTGGTCCAGGCGCTCGGCGGCCGCGGCCGGATTCTCCCGGCGAAACATGACTCGTTGATAGGCGCTCGAGGCGTCTTGGAAGAAACGGCGCATCTCCATCTCCACTTCGTGCACCAGTGCTTCGTGCTCGCGAATGCGCGTCTCTACTTCGCGCGCTTTGCTAAGGAGCGCTCCGAATTCACGCGCCCGCCAGCGGGCGAAGGCCGGTTTGTCCTCGCGCTCGAAGCGATGCCAGCCCGCACGCGCGTCTTCCAACCGCGCCATCGCCTCCGTGCAATCGGCCGCTGCCGCGCGGCGCAATGGCTCCTGATCGATCGGGACCAGCGCGCAAAAGAGCAGCGCTTCGCCGCCCCTCCTCCGCAGCCGCGTTTTTCGCTCGCTCAACATCCGGCGAATTTACGCGATCCGCGCGCGCGTGTAACTTGTTTCATGCGCCGGCCCATGTTTTTCGCGGTGGTAGCGATGCTAGGAATCGGCGTAGCGACTACCGCGATCACGCAGGCGCAAGGGATTCGCTGGACAATTGTGAACTGGAAAGTGCGCCGCGATTTTCCGGACGTCCGGCGCATTAGTCCGAACGAACTGGCAGGTTGGTTGGCCGACAAAAATCGCGCACGACCGGTGTTGCTCGATGTGCGCACGCGGCCGGAATTCGAAGTGAGCCACCTGTCCGGAGCGCGGCGCATCGATCCAGCCGCGGCGGCGGGCGCAATCGATTTGGCGAAGGATGCGCCGATCGTGACGTACTGCTCCGTCGGTTACCGCTCCGGTGGTTTCGCGAAGAAATTGCAGGAGGCCGGTTACACGAACGTGCAAAATATGAGCGGCTCCATTTTTGCCTGGGCGAATGAAGGCCGGCCGCTCGAACGCGACGGCAAGCGCGTCGAAAAAGTGCATCCCTACAATGCGACTTGGGGCCAACTGCTCAAGCCTGAGCTCCGCGCCGATGTCCCCGCGGTCGGCTCTGGCATGTGACGGCGCGCACGCCCTCCTCGCCCTTGTGTGCGAATGGCTTTGCTGCCAAGTTCGGGCGCCAAACCGATGCGTGATCTTTCCAGTATCTTGCAGCACGCCGTCGCCGAATCGATCGAGACGCTACGTTCGTTAGGCGAACTGGATCAGCAAATGCGGAAAGCGGCCGAGCTGATCGAAAATTGTTTCGCGTCGGGCCACAAAATCCTCGTCTGCGGCAACGGCGGCAGCGCGGCGGATGCGGCGCATTTTGCCACGGAATTTGTCGTGCGCTTCAAGGCCGAACGCCGCGGCTACCCGGTGATCTGCTTATCGAGCGATGGTGGGCTTCTCACCGCCGCCGGGAATGATTACGGCTTCGACGAAGTATTTGCGCGGCAAGTCGGTGCGCTCGGTCTTGCGGGCGACGTCCTCATTTGTCTAACGACCAGCGGGAATTCTGCCAACGTGCAGCGCGCGCTGGAGGAAGCGAAAAAGCGCGGGCTGAAAACGATTGCGTTTCTCGGCCGCGACGGCGGGACGAGCAAAGGGATCGCCGACATCGAACTTCTGCCGCGCGGCGAATCGACCGCGCGCATCCAGGAAGCCCACAAACTTCTGCTGCACGTCCTCTGCCAGGCGATGGATGAACGGCTCCCGGCGCAATAGCCGGCAGCGGATTACTTTTTTCGGCGCGGTCGTTTTCGACGTCGAGCCGTGGGCGAGGCCACGCGCCAGGGCACCTGGGCCTTGCACCACTTTTTAGGGCCAACCAGTTGCGGCGTTTGTTCGTAGTAATTCTTGATGACACCGGCGACGCTCTCTTTGAGCTCGTGAAAGGTGAGCTTCTTGCGGGCATGCCCAGCGTCAAAGAGCGCCTTGGTCATGAAGTAGGTAAAAGCCCCGTAAGCAGTCACTCCGTCCCGGTATTCATAGGCGTACTGGTTTTCGCTACAGGCTTCGAAAATGAGCGGCAGGTACGGGCCCTGGTGGCCATGCTCTCTTTCACGAAGATCGCGCGTATCCTTATCGTGAGCGAGCGTGCGCAAGGGCACGCCGCGCAGAATTCGATTCGTCGCGCCGTTCTCGCCGGTGTAGGCCCGGGTCTCACGCAAATGCTGGGGCAGGTCGCGTTCTTCGCCTAATTGGCGCGGCTCCCACAATTCGTCCTCCCAGTTCCATTTCAACATCCGATGTCGAATATCATCCGGCGGATTGAGCCCCCGCACTTTTGCCCCGCCCGCTCGCGTCATACCGCCGGCATGACAGCAATCGAGAAATACGACGAAGGCCGTTTCGTATGGAAGCTGCGCATAGAGATCGCTGAATGAATCGTCGGTCAAATGCGTGGACTGATCGTTCCAATCAAAATCATACGGAACAAATGTCTCGTCGGTATGATCGACAATCTCGTCGCTGTTATAATCAGGAATCTGCGCGCCGTGGCCGGAGTAAAAGAACACGCGCTGATCGCCGGGTTGCGGATCCTCCAGCAGCCAGGCGAAACGCTCGCGGATGGCCGCAGCGGTCGCGCGTTCATCGAGCAGCACGCGAATATTTTCCGGATCAAAACCGATCTGCTGGAGCGTGGCGCTCATTTTGAAAACATCATTTACACAACCTTCCAGCCGATCGTCGGCATTCGGGTAGTTGTTAATACCGACCAGCAACGCGCGTTTCGGCGTGCGTGACGCCACCGCAGCGGTGGCCTCTTTCTCTCCAATATCTTCGGTCACGCTGATGCGCTCCGCCTTCCCCTTACTTCCCTTAGCCGGCCGCCGCAGGAGCGTCCGCGCACGCGGCAGCCCGGCGATCTCACGCCAGACTTTGTTTTGCGCGTTGGCGTGCCGAACATATTCGACTGCGTCGTGATCGCCGATTCCCGGAAGCTCGAACGTCGTATCGACCGTTTGGAAATTATCGGCGTAAATCGTGAACGGAACCACCAGCACGTCGTCGTTCTTGTTGTACAGATTGTACCACTCGCGCGCGCCCACCGTTTCCAATCTGCCGCCAAAGAGACTGCGCAACGCGCGCCGCCCGATCTGGCATCCGCACGTAATAAAATAGCGGTTTTTGATAATCTTATTCTGCGGCGGATGCAGGAATAGATCGTAGGTCAGGAGCGTTCCCAGACTGTGCGCGAAAACGACATCGGGGTCACACTCCTCGATCTGCTCAGTCAGTTTTGCGCGCACCCGCTCGCGCAGTTTTTCATCTTCGGCAAACTGCGTCACCATTCCCATCTTCCACTTCACCGCCTCGTTGACTTGATCGCCAAAACCACGGCGTCTTCCGAAAAGCTGCGCGACTTTGTCGCTGAGCGAGTAACGGACTTCATTCCAGAGCAAGCGGCCAAACCCGCTGGCCGTTCCGCCCACCGTCATCGGCGTGTCGCCAAAAAGATCGTCGTAGGCGGCAAAACCAAAATCCACCTCCAGCGCCGGATTCCATTTTCTCAGGACGCCGCGCAATGCTTCCTTCCAGAGCGGCTGCCAGCTCTCCGGGTTTTTTTCCTGGTGTCCGAGCCCGTGGACCACGAAAACCTTCATCGCTAAACGGTGAACGGTTTTTGCTTTTCGAAAACGTGATTGGCCGGGCCGATGGTGAAATAATTCGGCGTTTGCGTTGGCGGCATGAATTTGAGAATTGATTTGTGGAAACCGCGGTAATCGCCAGCGAACTTCCCGCTCTTCCACACCGCCAAAAGCATTTCCGTGAACAAACCGTTGCGATCGCCATCCGAGCTGGTCTGATTGTCCTGACAACCGGAAATGAGCAAGCCGGTCGCGCGCATGGTCGTGCTCGGATCGGCTCCGCGTTGTTGCAGTTTGTCGTAGAACGCTTCGTGATCCATGTAAACGCGCAAGGCCACATCGCGCGGCATCGCCCGCGGCCGCACCGGTGTGAGACCGAGCGCATGAAAGTGCGCTTCGCGCATCACCGTGCCGCTGTGACAACTGTCCGAGAGAACGATGATACGCACCCCAGCCTGGAACTTGTTCAGCGCGGCGTAGAGTTCGTCATCGATCAGCTCGCCGTCGTACAAACACCACGTTTCGTCGAACCCATCCGGCTCAAGATCATTCCCCGTATTCGGCACCTGCCCGCCGTGACCCGAGTAGGTCAGGAAAAAAATATCGTTCTTGGTCAACTTCCCCGCGATCACTTTGAGGTCGGCCAGCACGCGGGCCCGCGTCGCCTGCTTCGTCAGTCGCAGGGTGCTGCTGGAGAATTTTTGTTTTTTGGCCAGCGCCTGCATGTCTTTGGCGTCGAATTCGCACGCCGCTAATTTGCCGGACCAGCCGCTGTAGTGTTTTGGATCGACCGCATTGAGGCCGAGGTGAAGAGACGCTCCTTTGGGCATAACGATTCCTTTCTTGGGTTAATTGGTGAAACGCGAGTCTGCACCGGAACGCGCTTTCGATGCAAGCCTGACGTCTAGTTACGTTCCGGCAGATGAATCGTCGCCATCAGGCAACGAGCGCTGCCACCGGCCAGCTCGATCGTGGGCAGCGTGAGTGAAATGATGCGCGCGTGCCGCTCAATGATCGCGCGCTGGTCGCCCGTGAGATGGGCGGCGGCGTGCTCAGAAAGCACCAGTAGGTTTTCTTTGCGGTTGTGCAATTCGAGCGCGTTGCCGGCAAAGTTTTCAATCTGCTCCCGGCTGAGCTCGATCACCGCTCTGCCGCTGGCCCGCAGACGAGCGCGAACTTTGCTGCGCTGCGCCTCATCGCGGATCAATTCCAAACCGGCCAGGGCAAAGGCCGAGCCGATGCACAACAAAACATTGGTGTGATAAATGGCGCGGCCATCCGCGCCTGCGCTCGTAAATGCCACCGGCTCGTAGGCAAAAGCCGCGCAAAACTTTTCCAGCAATTCCCGGCTCGTCCGCTGGGAGAGCGAGGCATAAGCGACGCGCTCGACGTGATCGAGCACCAGGCTGCCGGTGCCTTCCAGATAAAGGCCGCCCTCTTCGCAGGGCGAATAATCGATTACCTCGCGCACCCGATAAAAGTTCCCCAACTCCTCGACCACATCGTGCCGCCGCTCGGCTCGGCGCGATCGCGAATACATCGGGTAGAGAACGATTCGCCCGTCGTCGTGAGTCGAGAACCAGTTGTTCGGGAAAACCGCGTCCGGTTTTTCCGGCGTGGCTGTGTCCTCAAAAACGTGCACGGTCACTCCGGCCTCGCGCAGTCGCTCGACCGCGCCATCAAACTCCTTTTGCGCCCGGGTCGAGATCGCCGCTGGGTCTTCCCCGCGCGCCTCGCGCTGGAATGCATTATCCGCCGCCGTTTCCGGATTCGGATAAAACGTGCAAGGCCGGATCATCACGACCGCGCTCGCACTTTGTGAAACTGTTCCCAAATCTAGGCCGCGACCGGTTGCTCTTCCGCGACGGTTCCCACTGGCGATCGACTTTTCCGATATCGCCAGATGGCGAACCCGACGAAGAGCAAATCGAGGATGACAAACGTCACGACGTAGGTTTCACCGCCGATGCCGAAGCCGTAGCTGTGCAATCCTTTTCCCAGCACGAAGTTCACGCCATACCACGCCATCAAGACCGCGAGAAAACAAACCACGCTCGCGACGACGAGACCGAATTGCGTCCACCAGCCGGCGAGGCGTCCGTGCAACGTCAGGATGTAACAAAGCAGGGCGATCAGCGCCCAAGTCTCCTTCGGGTCCCAGCCCCAGAACCGGCCCCAGGAATAATTCGCCCAGACGCCGCCGAGAATGGTGCCCGCCGCGAGAAGGATGACGCCGAGCTGCAATACGCGATAGAGCCAGAAGTGCATCGGCTGATCGGCGCGCGCGTTCACGGGATTTCGCGCGTAGCGATACAACAAAATGTGACCAAAACCCATCGCGAGCGCGAACGCGGCATAGCTCAGCGTGATCGTGAGCACGTGAATCGAGAGCCAGAAATTGTCGCGCAAAACCGGCACCAGCGGATCGATACTCGAGGGCATCGCGATCGGCATTTGATGCACCAGGATCAAAGCGACGAGCGACACCGGCAGCGCTGCCAATAAATAAACTGAGGTGCGGTAACGCGTGAAAAAAATCATGCCGAAAAACGACACGGCGAACGA
>JBDUCP010000094.1:0-6983 GCA_040003405.1 Verrucomicrobiota bacterium | reverse complement strand
TGCTCACCTCGTGGCAACAGATCGGCATCTTCGCTTGCGTCCTTTCGCTCCGGACGGCGATGAAGAAAGTTTTTGCGGCGGAAGCACATCGCCGATGAGTGGCCGGCTAAAACGCGACGCCCTGACGCCGCCGGAAGGCGCAGCTTTATGAAACTCAACGGCAAAGTAGCGATCGTCACCGGCGGTAATAGCGGCATTGGTCAGGCGATCGTGTTGTCGCTGGCGCATGCAGGCGCAAACGTCGTCATCGACTACATCGCGCACCCGGAAGCAACGACGGCCCTCGAGCAGAGAGTCCACGCGCTTGGCACCCAGGCGATCGGCGTCCAGGCGGATGTCAGCCGCGTCGGCGAGTTGCAGTCACTCGTGGACTAGGCCGTGAGAGCTTTCGGTCGCCTGGATGTGATGGTGAACAACGCGGGGATAGAGACGCGCACCTCCGTTCTCGATACCGACGAAGCGCAGTACGACCGCGTCATGGCGATCAACCTGAAGAGTGCATTCTTCGGCACGCAGGTCGCCGCGAAACAGATGATCCAACAAGGCAACGGTGGTCGGATTATTAACATCTCGTCGGTGCACGAAGACTGGCCTATGCCGGGCAACACACCTTACTGCGTATCGAAAGGGGGCATGCGTATGCTCACGCGGACGGCGGGTGTCGAGCTCGCGGGGCATAAGATCCTTGTTGTCGGCGTCGGCCCCGGCGCGGTCGCGACGCCGATCAATGCGTCGACGATGGCCAACACCGGGCTGCTAGGCTCGTTAAACCATTCCATTCCGGTTGGTCGCATGGCCGAGCCGGAAGAGATTGCGAACCTGGTGGCGTTCCTGGCCAGCGATGAAGCGAGCTATATTACCGCAACTACCATCTTCGCGGACGGCGGCATCATGCAAAGCAGTGCTGGGCTGTAGCGAGTACATTAGCAGCACATAGCCGCGCGTTGCAGATTTTGACGGTCGCCGGGTTACTCGCGGGCACGCAGGGCGCGGAGCATCCCGATTACGAGCCGGATTTGAATTTTAAGAAGGCGAAAGCTGAAAAAGACGCCGAGCAACAGACGTTAATTTAGGCCTTACGGTCATCGAGATTCGACCGTATCGCTGCGGCTGGCAGTGTTTCGAAGCTCCGGGCGGCACTCCCGTATTGGACTGACGAGCGCGCGAAGGAACATGCATTAGGTTATGCGCGCGTACGAATCGCTCAGCAGTGCGGCGAGATTCTCGTATTGGCCAGAAACGGAAGTGTGACCGAGACGATCCCGTTCGACGAAAGGTTTCGTCGCTGCTGTGCGAGCGCAGATCGGCTCCAAATTATTTACGCGCGGCGCATAGAGAGGGGACGATTTCGGATTGGTATGATCACAGGAGAGCAGCAACGGTCGATTGGTGAAATCTGTCGCGCGTTATCGAGGAGACTTGAGACTGGCGCAAAAAAGCCGGGGCCGTTCCTGAAGGAGCTGATCAAGACTTTTCCCGATCCGTCACCGTTGCAGAAGAAGATTATCAGGGAGACGCGGCAGGCATTCGGGAAAGCATCGGAAGCGGAACAGGCGCGGCCGATCATGGAAGAGATTGTGGATGTGATCTGCGGTTGGGGCGACACGCTCGAAGAGGGGGAGGTGCTCGCCCATCTGCAAGCCATCACCGAACATGGCAGCTACACCAAATCCGCCGGAATTTAGAATGAGCGATGAGTATTAGCCTCAGGTTCGAGCCAGACTGGAATTTTTCGTAGTTGCGGTTCCAGTTAGACGGTGGGCCGCTGTAGTTGAGATCGACGCAGCCCGCCGGCGGTTTGCGTAACGGTGAAGAGCGTTTTTGACCGCGCGCTTGCTCGCGTCGGCGTTGCCGCGTATCATACGCGGCGCGCGGGAGAGGGAATGCGCGTTATTCTTTCCATGCAAAAAATAGGATTCGCCGAAGCTCTGGATTCGATCGTGGCCAGCGACCCGCGTTATCAACGCGAGGCGTATATTTTTCTGCGCGATGCGCTCGATTACACCACGAAGCAGCAGAAGAAGGCGAAGGGCGCGTCGGTGCGGCACGTGGCGGGGCCGGAATTACTGGAAGGCGTCCGCACTTATGCGCTCAAGGAATTCGGACCGATGGTGCCAACGGTCTTTTCCTACTGGGGCATCCGCGCGTGTGAGGATGTGGGACACATGGTTTTTAACCTGATCGGCGCGGGCATCTTCGGCAAGACGGAGGAGGATTCGATCGACGATTTCAAGAATGTGTTCAATTTCTACGAAGCTTTTGTGAAGCCGTTCGAGCCGGAGAAGCGCCCGCACCCGGATGTGCCGCTGGGTTTGCCGGCGCCGGCACCGAAGCTCTCATGAATCGAGCCGCGCTGTGCGTGGCGCTGCTGCTCGCCTTTATGTTTAAGACCGTCCATCTGCAAGCCGCCCCGCCGGAGTCCAACGCGGGCATTACTTTCCCGCCCACCACCGCGCAAAAACGGGTGCTGCCGGATGGCCTGACGATCATCGTGCAGGAGGATCACAGCGCGCCGGTGGCGAGTGTGCAGGCTTGGTGCGGCACGGGCAGCGTGGATGAAAATGAGCATCTGGGCGCGGGGCTGTCGCACATCCTCGAGCACATGCTTTTTAAGGGCACGAAGACGCGCCCGGCCAATGCGATCGCGCAGAAAATCCAGGACGTGGGCGGTTACATCAATGCCTACACCTCGTTTGATCGCACCGTTTTTTGGATCGACGTGCCGAAGGATGGCACCAGCGTGGCGCTCGATATTTTATCCGACGCGATGATGAACTCGACGTTGCCGGCGGCGGAGTACGGCAAGGAACAGGAAGTGATCCGGCGCGAGTTCGCCATGTCCACGGACGATCCGGACCGGATGGCGGGGCAATTGCTTTTCGCGACCGCCTACCAGCGGCATCCGTATCGGCTGCCCGTGATCGGCCAGATGGAAATCTACAACGCGCTCACGCAGGAGCAGGTGATGGAATATTACAAGGCGCGTTACGTGCCGAATAATCTGACGTTCGTGGTGGTGGGCGATGTGGAGGCGGAGGCGGTGTATCGGCAGCTGGGCGATTTCTTTAAGGATTATCCGGCGCGGTCGCTCCAGCCGGTTTACATCCCGAGCGAGCCGGCGCAGTTAGGTCCGCGCGAGGTGCACGAGGAATTTGCGACGGAATTAACTCGCCTGTCGCTCGCCTGGCACATCCCGGAAATCACGCATCCTGACGTGCCGGCGATTGATTTGCTCTCCACCATCCTGGGCGATGGCCGCAGCTCGCGGCTCTATCGCCGGGTGCGGGAGGAGGCAGGGCTGGCCTTCGGCGTCTCGGCCTTTTCCTACACGCCGGGCGATCCGGGATTGTTCGGAATCGACGCGACGGTCGAGCCGGCGAAACGCGAGGCGACGCAACAGCTCATGCTGAAGATTCTCGACGAGATCAAGCAAAGCGGCGTGACGCCGGAGGAGTTGGCCAAGGCGAAAAAGATTTCGCTCAGCCATCATCTCGGCTCGCTCGTGACCATGCGCGGCCAGGCGTCCGATCTCGGTTCGAATTGGTTCGTCACGCGCAATCTGAATTTTACGCGCGATTATCTCGCCGCGGTGCAGAAAGTCACCGCGGAGGACATTCGCCGCGTCGCGGTCACATACCTAACGACAGATAACCTGACCATCGTGTCGCTTAACCCGAAGGGCGCGCTCGCGGCGAAAAAGGAGGCGGCCAAACCAATCGCCGCCGGCGAGATTCAAAAGATCGAGCTTTCGAATGGATTGCGCTTGCTCGTGCGCGAAGATGCGCGGCTGCCGCTGGTCTCGATGGTCGCGGTGTTTCGCGGCGGGCTCTTGGCCGAGACGCCGCAGACCAATGGCATCACGCGCCTGATGGCGAAGACGCTGTTGAAGGGAACGAAAACGCGCACGGCTGAGCAATTAGCCGACACGCTGGAAGCCGTCGGCGGCAGCATGGGCAGCGACGCGGGCAACAACAGCTTCAGCGTTTCGCTCGACGTCACGCAACCGGACTTGAAACTCGGCGCCGATTTGCTCGCCGATATTTTGTTGAACGCGACCATGCCGGAAAAGGCGATGGCGCGAGAGCGCGAGGTGCAACTGGCCGGGATCAAGGAAGAGGAGGAGCAGCTCACGACGGTCGCGCGCAACATTTTGCGGGAGGCGCTATTTCCGCAGCATCCTTACGCGTTGCGCGGCAACGGATCGGTCGAATCGGTGGGGAAGCTGACGCAAAAGGACCTGCTCGATTTCCGCGACCGCTATCTGGTCGCGAAGAACGGCGTCATCTCTGTTTTTGGCAACGTCAAGGCCGCGGAAGTGAAACAGCTTTTTGAACAATCGTTAGGCCAGATGAAGCCAGGCGAGCTCGCGCTGACCAATGCGCCCAAGCCGCCCCCGCTCGAGAAAATGGTGGCGGTGGAAAGTTTAAAGGACAAGGCACAGGGCGTGATCATGGTCGGATATCGCGGCGCTGATATGTTCAGCCCGGATCGCTACGCGCTGGAGTTGCTCGACGAGGCGAGCAGTGATTTGGGCTCGCGCTTTTTCGTCCGCATTCGCGAGCAGATGGGGCTCGCCTATTACGTCGGCGCCAGTCAAATGCAGGGACTTGTGCCCGGACTTTTCATGTTTTATCTCGGCACCGACCCGCAAAAGATCGAGCAGGTAAAAACGGCGTTGCTCGAAGAAATCAATAAGCTGGCGGCCGATGGCCTAACCAATGAAGAGCTACTGCGGGCAAAGAAAAAGTTGATCGGGCAGCAGCAGATCGCGAATCAGAGCAACGATTCCTTCGGCTACATGGCCGCGCTCGATGAACTCTACGGGCTCGGGTTCGCCCATTACAAAACGCTCGAGCACGACGTCAACGCCCTCACCCTCGAGGAGGTGAAGCGCGTCGCCGCGAAATATTTCCAAAAGCAACCCTACGTCCTCGCGACCGTGCGACCGGCAGAAAAGCCCGCCACGGCGCCGAAGTAAAAAAATTTATGGCCGAAGTCCAAACCACCACTCAAAGCGGCGAACTGACACAGCAGTTCATCGAATTCATCATGATGCAGGCGCAGAACGCGGCGCTCTTTCTCGGGCAGATCCCGAACCCGCAAAGCGGGAAAGGCGAAGTGAACCTGGAGCTGGCGAAGATGTTTATCGATCAGCTCGGCATGATCCAGGAAAAGACGCGCGGCAACCTCTCCAGCGAAGAGGCCACCATGCTGCGGAACACGATCGCGAATTTGCAGATGGCCTTTGTCGAAGTGACGCGCGAGGCAAAAGGCGGCATCGCTCCCTCGGCGCCAGCCGCCACCGAGCCGCCCGTATCCGCGGCGCCCGCCTCGGAAGCGGCTCCTACGCCCGAGCCTCCTCCCCCCGAAACAGAATCGCGCAAGAAGTTCACCAAGAGTTACGGCGCGTAGATATATGCGGCCTTGAGCGCCATCGCGCGCGTATTGCTTGAGTGCCCGCTCGCAATCTCGGAAACGGAAAAAAGAAAATCGCGGAGATCGATGTTGCCACGGATCCGGCGGAGGTAGCGGAAGAGGCGGGCTTGCGCTACGTGAGCGATGAGCGGCCCGGTTACACGCGAAAAGCGAAGGGCGACGACTTCGGGTATTTCGATACGGACGGCAAACCCATTCGCGATGAGACGCGGCTGTTGCGGATCCGGCGTCTCGCCATTCCGCCGGCTTACAAAGAGGTGTGGATTTGTCCGGCGGCGAACGGTCACATCCAGGCGACGGGGCGCGACGCGCGGGGCCGGAAGCAATACCGCTATCACGAGCGTTGGCGTGAGGCGCGCGACGAAAACAAATACGATCGCATGCTCGTTTTCGGCAAGGCGCTGCCGAAAATCCGGCGGCGGGTGAAGAAGGACATGGGGTTGCGCGATCTGCCGCGGAACAAGGTGCTGGCGACGGTGGTGCATCTGCTCGGGCGCACCTTCATTCGCATCGGGAACGAGGAATATGCGCGCGAGAACAAGTCGTTTGGCCTAACGACCATGCGGAACCGTCACGTGGATGTAAAAGGTGCGAAGCTAACTTTTAGTTTTCGCGGCAAGAGCGGGGTGGAACATGAGATCGACGTGAGCGACCGGCGGCTGGCGGCCATCATTCGCAAGCTCCAGGACCTACCCGGCCAGGATATTTTTCAATACAAGGACGAGACCGCCGAAGTGCACAATGTCACTTCGCAGGATGTGAACGATTACTTGCAGGAGATCACCGGCGAAGCGTTCACGGCGAAGGATTTTCGTACCTGGGCGGGGACCGTCCTGACGGCGATGGCATTGAGTGCGCAGGGGCCGGTCGAGAACGCGGCGCAGGCGAAAAAGAACGTTAAGGATGCGATTGCGGCGGTGGCAAAAATCCTGGGCAACACGCCGACCGTTTGTCGAAAATGCTATGTCCATCCGGTCGTGCTGGAGTCGTATCTCGACGGCGACATGATCGAGGGACTTCGGAAAAAAACGGAGGAATCGCTCTCGGAAAATTTGGACGATCTGCGGGCGGAGGAAGCGGCGGTGATGTCGTTTCTCCAGGAAAAGCTGGCGAAATTGGAGAAGTGACTCAGCGGATGCGCGGCTCGGGAGCCGGAGAGGCGCGGCGCACTTTGGTCGATTTTCTTACCGTGATCGTATCCGGCGCGGCGCGCTGATCCTCTGGATATTTTTTGGTGCTCGGCCAGATCAAGCGCCACGGCTGGCTCTTCACCGTCGCGGTCAGCTCTTTGACATTCTCGGCGCTGTCTTTCAGATCCGGTCCGAGGTGACCGAGATCGGCAATGATCCCTTTTAGCTTGTCGGATGATTCGCGAAAATTCTGGAGCGTGACCTGGATGTTGTCGTCGCTGGCCAGGTCAGTGCTGATTTTCTCGACGTTCTTGAACGCGAGTGCAATCGAACTGTCGCGCGCCGTCATGCTCGTGAGGTTTTCGGCAAAGGTGCGCATCTGCGCGAGCGCCATGTTCAGTTGCGAATACTCGTCGG
>JBDUCP010000093.1:0-6995 GCA_040003405.1 Verrucomicrobiota bacterium | reverse complement strand
AAACCCAAAAATAAAAGCTTGCCGACCCTGCCGCTGTTTTAATAGCCTTCGCAAAAGGGAAAACCTTCCAAATCAAAACAACGAACTGGAGACAACTATGAAAATATTCACCAAACTAGTCGGCCATAACGGCCTAACGAAACTACTGCTGCTGTTAATTCTCGCGCTTGCGCCCAACGCGGCGCAGGCCCAGTGGCGAGCGATCGTCGGCGCGCAGTCGCACGATAAGGGACATCAGGCCCTGGCGTTTCTGCCTAACGAAATCTGGATTCATGCAGGGGAAAATATCACCTGGCGATTTGAGGCGGATGATATTCATACCGTCACCTTTCTGCTGGCCGATCAGCCGCGCCCCTTTTTCGGGGATGGTTGCCCTGGCTTTTCCTCGAGTCCGGCCACCTATGATGGCTCGACCTGCGTGACTACTCCTCCGCTGATCAGCGGACAGACCTTTACGGTGAACTTCCCGGTGGCCGGAAATTTCAAGCTGGCCTGCCTGGTCCATGAAAATATGACCGGGGCGATTCACGTGCTCGCGGCCAACCAACCGCTACCGCATGATCAGGCGTTCTACGACAGACAAGCGGCGGAGCAGCGAAAGAACTTGTTGACTGATAGCGACAAGGGCCACGGCCACGAGAGCTCGACCAGTCCGAACGCGGTGGTGGCGGGAACTGGAGAGGTGTCAGCGACGGGCGGCGGCGCCAGGGCTGTCTCCGTGGTGCGTTTTGTGCACGACCCGACCGAGATCCAGGCGGGGCAAACGGTGGAGTGGACGAACCTCGATCCGCTCTTGCCCCACACCATTACTTTCGGAAGCAGGCCGCCAAACCCGGGCCCTCCCTCCCCTAACGTGACGGTGGATGCCGACGGCGCGCGTCACGCGGTGGTCACTAATTCTTCCGACAATGTCCATTCGGGATTCATTATCGCAGCACCACAGGAACGGCTCGGGTTGCCTCAGGCACCGATCGGCGTGACGCGGTTCCGCGTCACTTTCCCGCAAGCTGGGACCTTTCCTTATATCTGTGCCTTGCACGACGATTTGGGCATGACGGGAACGGTGATCGTTCGCCCAGCTCATAATTGAACTCTGGCAGAGCGGTTGTAATTCGCGCAGCCCGCTGGCGGCTGCGCGAATTCAAGGGCTATCCGCCGGGGACCCTCTGGTCTTTTGCCTTTTTGTTCTTCGCCCAAACGTGAAAGGTGTAGGTGAAGACGACGTAACCAAGCACGTCGTGCGGTTTGTCGTTAGTGACATAAAGCGCGGGGTTCATCTGGAACTCGGGCGTGATGTTCCAGGTGAATCCGACAGTGGATGAATTGCCGGAGCCGCTCTGGAAATCGACCTGAACACGCCACTGTTTGTTAAAGTCGTAGGCGTAGCCGAGGATGGCTTCGTTACGATAATCGACGTGGATGGCGCCGACGATGAATTTATGGTGCTCGGTATAGTAACCGGCTTCGAGGTAGGGCTGCGGGTCAACATGCTGGCGGGGCGACCAGTTCACGAAACCGATTGATAGAAGCCACGGCTCCTTTCTGAGCAAACCGATCTCGGTGCCAATGATCTGCTCGTTAGGCTTGAAGCCTTGGAAGACGGCGATCTCGGCCCATTTCGTTAGGCCAAGCTCGGCTTGGAACTGATAGGGGTTGGCGATGTATTGATCCTGGTATTGCAGGCTGAAAGAAAAATCGCCTTCCGGCTGCAAGTCCGGCGTCACGATCTGGCTAAGGCCTTTGGTCGTGGCGAAGGAGGAGTCGGTCGCGTGGAAAAGGAGAACGGTCAGCAGTATTCCAATTTTTATCCTGGCCATGGCGGTTTGTGTCATGCGGGCAGCGCGGTGACAAGCGTTGAAAAAGGTTTTTCCGGTCGCGGAGTCGAATCACCGTTGGACAACGGCGCGCCAGGCACTAAAACTCTTTCTTCCAATGGACATCCTCTCCGACAATGCAGCGCTGACCGAGCCAGATGACGCAGCACCCGTGAGACTTCCGGCGGCCGCTCCAATCCTGGAACCGGGCGCGCCGACTGATCTGGAGTTGATGCTGGCGATCCAGCGCGAGGAACCAGACGCGCTCGCGCTTTTATACGACCGCTACAACGGCATCATCAAGGCGCTCATTCTGCGCGTCATCCACAACGACGCGGAGGCGGACGATCTGCTACAGGAAATTTTCATGGAGATTTGGAACCACGCGAAGAATTTCTCGGCCGAAAAAGGGAAACCGCTCGGCTGGATGGTGACGTTGGCGCGCCGCCGCGCGATTGACGGGCTGCGCAAAAAACAGGCGTACGCGCGCGCGGGCGACCGGTTGCAAGCAGAAACGGAACAGCAGCCGGACGCATGGGTGCATAATGCGACGGAGGAGGAGATTACGTTCAGCGACACGCGCAAACTGGTGCGGAAAGTGATCAATACGCTACCGGTGGCGCAGCAGGAGGCGATCAATCTGGCATTTTTTCGTGGAATGAGTCAGCGCGAAATCGCCGCAAAAACGAATACACCTTTAGGGACGGTCAAGACTCGGCTGGAGTTGGGGCTAAAAAAAATCTATGACGGTCTGAAAGAAGTGCGCGATGAGCTTTGAAGAATTTGAAAACCAGGCCCGACTTTACGTCATAGGCTCGCTTGAGTCCGAGGAAGCGGAGGCCTTCGAGGTGGCACGCAAATATTTTGGACAAAAGGGGGAGGAGGCGATCGCCAAGTGCTATGAGCTGCATGAAGCGTTTGCGCTCAGCTTGCGGCCGGCGAAATCCTCCGAGGCGTTGAAGCAGCGCCTGATGGAAATGGTGCGCTCGCGCCAGGCTAAATAAAATTACTCTATCTCGTGCAGGATGAATTCCTGGAGAAAGCCGTAGAAATTTACCTGAAACAAACCGAGATCGCGGCGCGACCCGATGGGTGAGCGGTAGTGATCGCAGAGATCGGCGTCGGTGAAATTATATTTCGCGGCGATCACGAGCCGCGCCTGGTTGAGCGCGTTTAACCAAGCCTCCGCGTTGTGGGTGGGGATGCGCAGGGTGCAATTGCCAAATGGTTTGGCTTTGCCATTTAGCTGCTGGAGATCCGCGCCCACTGTTTCAGTGGAGCTTTGGAAAAGCCGGCGCAATTCCGGCTCGACGTAAAGTTTCCATTCCGCGCGCATCTCGGTCTCGGCGGAGGGCGTGGGCGAACTGAAGAGACGTTGCTCCGCTGCTTCGACCCCGGCGGGGTTCGCGCTTTCGGGAATTTGTCGCAGCAGTTCGGCGAGAAATGGATCGAGTTCGGAAATCTCGATGTGCTCGCCGTGGCGACGAATCTCCATATCAGCCGATCTTTTCGAGGGTGGCGAGGAGGAGATAGCCGTGCAATTGCTGCACGTAGAGTTCGGCCCGCTCGCGCACGCCGCTCCAGACGATCGAGCGGCCGAGCTGATGCACCTCGAGCATGTGCTGCTCGGCTTTCTCGCGATTAAAGCCAAAGACTTTTTGGAACACCATCGTCACATACGTCATCAAGTTGATCGGATCGTTATGCACGACAACTTGCCAGGGGAGATCGAGCGCCGCCTCGGGGCGAACTTCCTGTTCGACTACCGGGCTTTCAACGGACGACTCGGGTGTATTCTGCATCGCACCGGGGAAGGCACGTTACCATAGGCTCACTGGTGTTCAACCGGAGGGACAATTGCCCGTGGCGAGCCGGACGAGTTTTTCCTGCGCACGTTTCATTACCGCGGCTTCAGCCGACATCTTGTCATCGAAACCGTGGAGATGCAGAAGGCCGTGCGCGATGTACAACCGCAATTCGTGCTCGAGCGAAGTGGCGAAGACGCGCGCCTGCCTTCCTGCGGTCTCGGTGCTGATGAAAATTTCGCCGTGCTGAAAGGTAATCACATCGGTCGGACCCCGGGCACCGAGAAAACGGCGATGCAGCTGCGCCATGCGCCGATCGGAAACGAGAATAACTTCCACCGCGACGAGGCGGGCGAGTGTGCTCGGTTGTGGCGCGCGTAGTTGCAGACACTGCGTGAGCGCGCAGGCGGCGAACTGCTTTAGTGCGCCGACCTTCACCTGCACCGCGCGTTGCCGATTGAGCACAGTGATCCGCATCATCGGGTGCGGTCGAGCGACTGCAAGAGCGCGTAAAGCGATTCCAGCTTTGGGGTGGCGGCTCCCGCCGCCTGCGCACGTCGCAGCGGTTCTCCCCAGATTGCTTCAATTTCGAGAGGCCGCTTCGCTTGAAAATCGAGGAGGGTGGAAGGCTTATAAACACCCATCGCGTCGGTGCGTTTTATTTGCTCGTGCGCAGTCGCGGCCGGTACTCGATAGCCGCATCGATTCGCGGCGGCAATGACTTCATTCATTAACGCGAAGGTCTCGGCGCGCAGATTCTTGTCGGTCAGAATCGCCGCCGTATCGATGCCGCCGGCGGCGACGGAGAGACCATTAAATGGAATATTCCAGACGAGCTTTCGCCAACGTTCGAGCACGAGATTCCTCACGACGCGACAAATAACTCCGGCCTCCTGAAAGGCGCGCACGACCCCATGGGTGCGCACGCGCGGCTGGCGATTAAACTCCCCGATCGCGACGCGTCCATGATCGTAATATTCGATCACGCCGGGCGCGGTGCGATTGAGGCAGACGAAACAAAGACCTCCCATAATGCGCTCCGCGCCGAAATTTTCCGCTAGAAAATCCTCGTTGCCGAAACCGTTTTGCAACGTGAGCAACATCGTCTTCTCGTGCAAGAGCGGCGAAATGAGTTTCGGCAGATCGCCGTTCGAAGTGGCCTTCACCGCAATCAAGACCAAATCACACGGCCCGATCTCGCGCGACGATGCATGAGCGTTCACTTTTTGCAGCCGCAAGTTTTCGCCTTTACCGCGAACCCGAATTTCCGCCAAATCACCGCGCACCAGAAAATGCACGTCATGTCCCGCGTGCGCGAGCTTCGCTCCGTAATAACATCCGATGGCGCCGGCACCGACGACCGCGATGCGAAAGCTTTTCGCTTTCATGCGGGCGGTCGAGTTTCCGCCTGGAAATTTCGTGTGATCAGTCGCGCGCCTTTATTGAAACTGAAGTAGGCCCAGGCCCATTGCAGCAGGACGGCCACACGATTGCGGAAGCCGACCAGAAAAATGACGTGCACGAAAAGCCAAACCAGCCACGCCGGGAATCCGCTTAAATGGATGAAGCGCAGATCCGCCACCGCCTTGTTGCGGCCGATCGTGGCCATGCTGCCTTTGTCCCAATAACGAAAGCGCTGCGGTTTTCGGTCGTCGATCATGGCGAGAATATTTCCCGCCGCGTGCCGACCCTGCTGAATGGCGACGGGCGACACTCCGGGCAGTGGATTGCCCTTCGCATCGCGAAAACTGGCGAGGTCGCCGATGACCTGCACTTCGGGATGACTTGGAATGGTTAAATCGTCGTTCACGATAACGCGCCCGGCTTTGTCCACCGGAACGCCAAGCGTTTTTCCGACAGCCGACGCGGTATTGCCGGCCGCCCAGATTTTCACCCGGCAGGGAATAAACTCGTCGCCAATCTCCAGACCCGCTTCGGTCAAATTTTTAGCGTGCACGCCCGTATGCACTTCGACGCCAAGGGTGCGCAGCTGCTTCAGCGCGCTGGCCGACAAATCCTCCACGAAATTTGAGAGCACACGTTTATCACCCTCCACCAAAATCACGCGCGCGTGCGAGGGATCAATGTGCCGGAAATCTTTCGCGAGGGTGTAACGCGCGATTTCCGCAATGGCCCCCGCCATTTCCACTCCGGTCGGCCCGCCGCCGATGATGACGAAAGTCATCGCAGCCGCCCGCGCGATCGGGTCGTTAATTTTCTCCGCGTACTCGAACGCGAGGAGTAAGCGACGGCGAATCTCCACCGCGTCCTCCAGGCTCTTCAATCCCGGCGCGAGCTTTTCCCATTCGTCGTGCCCGAAGTAGGAGTGACGCGAGCCGGTCGCGAGAATAAGATAATCATACGCCATAGGCCGTTCGCCGATATTTACCGTGCGCGCGACGACATCGACGGATTGCACTTCGGCCAAAATTACCTCGACGTTCGCGTAGTCGCTTAGGATGCCGCGGATCGGCATCGCGATGTCAGCCGGAGAAAGCGCAGCGCTGGCCACCTGATACAACAGCGGCTGAAACAAATGATAATTGGTGCGGTCGATCACCGTCACGCGCACGTTTTCGCAGGCCAGCTTTTTCGCCGCTTCCAATCCGCCGAAGCCAGCGCCGACGATGACGACGTGACGTTTCGCCGTAGTGGCCATTTCCATGCGCGCAACTTCGAGCGGTAAAAAAGGGAAGCGAGAAATTTGTTAAATGCGCGCCGCGAAAGCGGTTGTCACGTGGCCAAACGCCATTATCTTGCGCGCCTTATGCCGAAACCGATCGCGCGCAGCAAGACTCGCAAAGCCGTCTCGAAACGATTCAAGATCACGGGCACGGGCAAGGTCATGCGGCAACACGCTTCCCGCAGACATCTGCTTTCATCGAAGAGCGCGAAGCGCAAACGTCACATGGCGAAATCGGCTGAAGTCGATAAGACCGACACGTATCGGATCAAGTCGAACATGCCGTTCGCCTGAGCGGCAGCGGTCTTGTTATTTCCCCGGTAATCGCGCGGAGGCTTCCTCCTCCGTCGTCGTGCGCGTGGTGGTTTGTCGCGTCACCGTGGTGGTGGATCGCGTCGGATAAAATTCCGTATCCGGGCTATAGAGATCGCGCCGATTTTCCAAAGTGGTGCAACCCGTGCACATCCATAACGTCGCGCCGACAAAGAGATATTTCACGCCGCATTCAAAGCAAAATCGCTCTCCGGTGTCAACGCGCCGCAGTGCGATCGCAAAAGAGCATTGCGCGACGCCGATCTTTCGCGAAGAGTTTGCCTCCGTCAGGGGCTATGGACTGCGGACTTACGAACCCCGCCAGAGCAGGAATGCAGCAACGGTAGTCTGATCCTCTTTGCCGTAGTTCTCTGGCGGACT
>JBDUCP010000003.1:0-23412 GCA_040003405.1 Verrucomicrobiota bacterium | reverse complement strand
GAATCACGCAATGTCACAAAACGCGAAATTCGGGTTCGAATCCCGTTAGGGTCGCTCCTGTTTTGCTTTCATGAATTTGCAAAATGCGATAACGGAAAAATTAACCGTCATCATCCCGACACTCAACGAAGTCGATAACATCGAGCCGCTCGCCGCGCGCATTTTCGAACAGAGTTCCGCCGCGCGGCCGATCGAGATTCTTTTTGTGGATGATGGTTCGAGAGACGGCACATGCGAACGTATTCTCCAACTCGGTCAGACGCAGCCCGTACGACTACTACAGCGCGAGCGACCGGCCGGCGGACTGGCTGGCGCTGTGTTGGAAGGGGCTGCCATCGCACAATCGCGCTGGGTTTTGGTTATGGATGCCGACCTCAGCCATCCGCCGGAACGCATTGGCGATTTAATGGCGCCGCTCTTCGATGGATCGCAGGACATGGTCATCGGCAGCCGTTACGTGCCGGGCGGACGCACCCCGGGTTGGCCGTGGTGGCGGCGTTGCATGTCGCGCGCGGCTTGTTTACTGGCGTGGCCACTCACGCGAACGAAGGATCCGCTCTCGGGATTTTTTGCGACCGAGCGGGCACGACTCATCCAATGCAAAAATGATGCGGCTGGTTTCAAAATAGCGCTCGAGCTCATCGTGCAAGCGAGGCGGGGTTTTCGCGTGCACGAAATACCAATCGTATTTCGAGACCGGGAGCGCGGCGAATCGAAGATGCGCTTGGGTGTTTTGGTGACTTACCTTTGGCGCCTGATTGTTCTGCTCGCGCGTCGCATGGGTGGGAGGCGAGCGGAATGACCGGTGGTGCATTCCAGTCTTTGCGATTATTTTAGCTGCCCGCGTGCAAGCTACTTTTCACCAGTCGGATATCGATCAGCCGCATCCAGAGCGGACGCGTGCCATCCTAAAAGCGCATCCGGAAGTACGGCAATTAATGGGCCGCAATCCTAACACCGCTCTCATCGCGGCTTTCATTTTGATCCTGCAAACATCGATCGCCTACGGCATGGGCGAACTCGGTGCGAACGGTTGGTGGATCGCTTTGATCGTCGCCTACGGCATCGGCGCGTTCGCGAACCATTGCACCTATGTGATCATCCACGACGCGACCCACAATCTTGTTTTTCGCAGTAAATTTCTAAACAAAACCACTGCGATCATCGCGGATCTCCCGAATCTCATGCCCGCTGCAATTGGATTCGGCGTCTATCATCTCAAGCATCACGCTCACCAGGGTGATTACGAATCGGATGCGGATATTCCGAATCAGTGGGAAGCGAGATTGATCGGCGACAGCTGGTACGGCAAAGCGCTCTGGCTGCTTTTCTTTCCCATTTTCCAACTGACGCGGCCGCCGCGTTTAAGAGCGATCACGATGTGGAGTCGCTGGACGATCGCGAATTTGCTGTGCGCGATCGCCTACGATGTCGCTATTTTCCAACTCTGCGGCTGGAGTGGCATCTGGTATTTGGGTTGTTCGTTTTTCTTTTCGGTCGGTCTTCATCCCCTCGGCGCGCGCTGGATTCAGGAGCATTACACACTCGATCCCGATCAGGAGACGTTCAGTTATTACGGACCGATCAACACCGTGGCGCTCAATGTCGGCTACCACAACGAGCACCACGATTTCCCCTCTATCGCCTGGAATAATCTGCCTAAACTGCGCGCACTTGCGCCGGAGTTTTACGACACCTTGCGCTCACACCATTCCTGGAGCCGGTTGCTCCGGCAATTTTTGTTCGATAAGCGCTACACGCTTTTCTCGCGGGTGGAGCGCATCGGGCGTGCGAACTTATCGTCTTGCCGCGTCGGACAAGTTTAGTAAACTCCCGGCCTGTACCAATCGGAACCAATCGGAACGACGGAGCTCGCACGCCCCGCAATTCCCGATTTGAAGAAGCACGCCGCTTCCGGATTGCAGATGAAAAGCGAGCGCGATTCTTCAACGCCCAGCCAATTCGACACCAACCTCAGCCTTGGCGATTTCGTCGTCGGCGAGCGCGACGACACGTTGGCGCCACCCACGGGATTCACGGAATGGAAGCAGGCCGGCGCATGGGAGACTGCGCTGTATGAGCCGGAGATGTGCAACGCGGCCGACGCGCGCACGATCATTCGCTACGAAGGAAAATCGCAGCCGGTCATCAATCTCTGTTCCTACAATTATCTCGGCCTCGCGAACCATCCGGAAGTGATCGCCGCGGCGCACGATGCGCTGGCCAAATACGGCATGGGCGCGTGCGGATCGCCGATGCTTTCCGGAATGACCGATCTGCATCGGCAGCTCGAGCGCGCGCTCGCGAAATTTCTCGGCCGCGAAGATGCGATGCTTTTTAACAGCGGCTTCGGCGGCGCGATGGGAACGATATCCGGATTGCTGCGCAAGAGTGATGTGGCGATTTTGGACAACCGCTCACATCTCAGTTTGCGCGATGGCGCCGTGCTTTCGCGTTGCCGGGTCGATCGTTTCGAGCATAACGATCCTGCTTCACTGGATGAGGCGCTCGGCCGGCGAAACGACAAACGCCAGCTCGTGATTATCGAAGGCATTTATTCGATGGATGGCGACTTCGCGAATCTCGGCGATTTGTTAGGCGTCGCGGAAGCGCACAACGCGAGCGTTTTCATCGATGAAGCGCATTCAATGCTCGCATGCGGCCCGAACGGTCGCGGCGCCGCGGAGCACTTCGGCGTGGAAGACCGCATTCACTTAATTTACGGCACCTTCTCCAAGGCCTTCGGGGCGCTCGGCGGTTTCGTTACGGGCGCGCGGGCGACGCTCGAGTATCTCCGCTGTTACGCGCATTCGTACGTATATTCCTGCGCGCTCCCGCCCGTCGTGGTCGCGGCGATTTTGAAGGCGTTGGAAGTCGCGGCGCGCGATCCGCAACTGCGCGTGCGCCTTTGGGAAAATGCGGCGTATTTTCGCAGGCAAGTCAACGCGCTCGGCATCGATACCGGCGCGTCCACTACCTACATCATGCCGCTCATTGTGGGAGATCGGGAGCGAATGTATCGGCTCGGCCACGAACTGCGCCGCCGCGGGCTTTTCGTCGCGCCCGTCGATTATCCCGCCGTGCCGGAGGACCGTCTTTGCTTTCGCGCGTGCGTGACCGCAAACCACACGCGCGCAGACTTGGACGAAGCGTTAAACATTCTGGCGGACACTTTTGCGCCCGCTCCGTTGCAGCACGCCTAGTGGCGCTCTGATTTATGACGCGAGCTGATAGGCCTGTCGTATAACCGACAGGCAGATCGCGGCTTCATTGAAAGATTCCAGCGCGCGCGCCGGCTGCTGAAAACTCGCGAGCACATCCGGCAGCATCGCCTCAAACCAATCGGCATGATGCGAACCGGCGGAGAGAGCGGACTCAACAGCAACCGGTTCGCCATTCACTCGTAAAGTATCGTCATCGATCACAATTTCGCGGCGGTCGCCAACAAGACGCATGGTGTTGCGTCGGGTGTCTGCTTTCCAAGTGAGAAAAATTTTGGCGGGACCGCTCGGAAAATCGAGCGTCAACGTAGCTTCATCTTCCGCTTCCTCAGGCCTGGCGCGATGAAGTGTGGCGCGGACTGCCACCGGCTCCTCCCTAAACCAATTCTGTGCCAGGTAAACCGCGTGCCATCCGTGATCCAACAAAATACCGCCGCCAGCGATGGTAGCGTCGCGCCGCCAGTTTGGCCGTTGGGGATCAGCGGCCGCGCAATCCTGCACCCGCAGCGTCTCGATTTCCACCGCGCGCAGTGGGCCGATCGCGCCGGAGCGCACTAACGCCGTTGCTTGCCTAACGAGTGGCGCATATTTCCAATTGTGCACCGGCACGACTGCGCGTTTCTGCTCGCGTGCCGCCATTCGAATTTGTTCAAGCTCGCTCAGATCAAGCACGAGCGGTTTTTCACAAAGGACATGCCAGCCGGCCGCCAGCGCATCGAGCGTCGGTTTCGCGTGAAATGTGGGGGGAGTGCAGATATCGACGAAATCAATTTTCGTTTCGGCCGCGAGCTCCGCGATCGTTGAAAAGATCCCGACCGCTGGCAATAGTTCCCGCGCGAGATTCCGTCGCTCCGCGGTCGGATCAACGATCCCGACAATCTCCACATCGCGGCAACTTGCATAGGCAGGCCAATGCCCATGACGAGCGACCTCCCCGAAACCGATAATCGCGCCTCGCAGCAATCTTTTACTCCGCTTCCAATCGATGCAGAACGCCATCGATAATCGCCAGCGCGGCCTCCGCCTGTTCTACCGAGAGAATGAGCGGAGGATGGATGCGCACGCGCGGCGTATAACCCATCAATATCAATCCGCTGGCGAGGCAGTCTTTAAAAAATTCAATGCACTTATTTTTCGCGAGCAGCTTCTTCGTTTCTTGATCGGAGACGAGATCGAATCCGATTAACAATCCTTTCCCGCGCACATTCGCGATGGAGCGATGTCGAGTCGCCAGCGCTTCAAATCCCTCGCGCAGCGCACGTCCCACGCGCGCGGAATTCTCCACCAGATTCTCCGACAAAATCGTCTGGATAGTTACCAACGCGGCTGCGGCTGCGAGTGGGTTCCCGCCGTAACTGGATGAGGAGGCGCTCGGAAGCGAGAACGGTTTCGCGGCCATGATTTTATCGGTTGAAACGAGCGCGCTGACCGGAAAACCAGACGCCATGCCTTTGCCGAGAGTCATGATATCAGGAACGACTTCGTCGCCGTTGCAGCCAAACATTTGACCGGTGCGGCCGAATCCCGTGATCATTTCATCTGCGATCAACAACGCGCCGTAATCGTGCGCGACATCGTGGACATCGCGGAGAAATCCAGGCGGCGGCACGATGTTTCCCGCTGTGCCCTGGATCGGCTCGATGATAATTGCGGCGGGCTTTCCGTTAGCATCGTGCTCGATCACGCGGCGAAGTTCGCTGATGGCGTGCTGTCGGCATTCCGTTTCCGAGCCGGTGAATCGTGTTGGGTCTGCATACGGCGCGAGATGATGGCCGACGGGAAGCGGGCCGATTAGATTTTTCCAATCGACATCGGAAAGCGGCAGAACACCGGCCGTCTTCCCATGAAAAGCGCCGGTGAATCCGACAATGTCGGTTCGCTTCGTGGAGGAGCGCGCCAATCGGATTGCGGCTTCGACTGCTTCTGCGCCGCCGCTGAAAAATTGCGTGCGCGCAAGATCGCCGGGCGCGAGATCGGCAATCAGCCTAACGAGTTCAGCGCGGGGCCGCGACGTGAAGCTGCCGACTGTGACTTCTGCGAGTTGCGCCGTGAGAGCCGCGACGTATCGCGGGTGGGCGTGCCCGAGACTCGCAACCGACACGCCCGCATTAAAATCGAGATAGGTATTGCCATCGAGGTCGGTGAGCGTCGCGCCATTCCCGCGCTCGATCGCCAGCTCGGATAACAAGGCAATCGTCTGCAAGCCGGGCGCGATGTATTGATGTTCTTCATCGAAAAGCGCTTTGGTCCGCGCGTGTGATTGCGCTTTATCGTGCATGAGCTCGCTTCGTGACGAATTCCGCGATGGCATACGCCGCCCGCTCGCTGCATGGCGCGAAGGAAGGCCAGTCATTCAAATCGATCAGCGTCAATTCGCCGGAAGGCGAAATGATGACATCGCCGCCAAAAATATCGAGACCCACGGCGCCGGCGGCGCGCGCCGCGAGTTTTTCCAGAGCGCCAGCATCGAAAGGATACATGTGCGCGGCGCCGGAATAGAGCCAGTAAAAAAATCCGCCTTCCGCGATGCCGTAAAATTTTATCTCGTCTCCAGCCCGGTGCGTTTGCACGGCGGCCATTTCAATTCCGCGTTTTCCAAAATCGACCAAACCAGCGTTCAGGCGTTCGAGCGAATCAACCCATTGCACATCCGCCGTCACCGAAGCGTGAACATCGCCGCGCTTCAGCCAGATGCCGCCGTCGATCTCGATCGATCTTAGCGCCGCTTTCTCGTTCGTGCTGATCAACTCAGTTTCCGGAAACGAAACGCCGGCCGCTGTCATCAACGCCGGCAGGCGATCGCGATGCGTGTTCAACGCCGCGCGCGGGCTGTTGATGAGGGTGACGCCTTCGCGTTCCCAATCCGCCAGAGTTTCGATGGCCGCGCGTCCCTGACACATCGAAAGAATGAGTGCGGCGTCTGCTCGCAAATCGGCTGCTTCTTCCAGCGTCAATAAATCCACGGCAAACTCGCGCTCGCGCAATCGATGCGCGATTCGATCGAGCAGCCGCGCGTCGTTCGATTGATGGCGGCCCGGCGAATATTGCTTCTCGCGATACAATCCCAGCAGGCGTTTCATAGAACTGCGCTCCGGAGAAAATTTTCCGCCGCTTGCACATCGGCGGGACGATCGACATCGATAGCTTCCGCGATCGGAATTCCGGCGATGTGATAGTGACGATCGAGCAGCCGCGCCAGAAAAACTCGCAACGCATCGACGCCATCGCGCCGCGCTGGCTCGGCTTCGTTGAGAATGGACGGGCGGACCAAGTAAATACCGGCGGTGGCAAAATCGGATGGTGCAGCCGCTTCACCGATGGCGATGATACGCGAATCGCCCGGCGCGCAACGGACAAGAAGCGGTTTCTCATCATCGCGCGGCGTTGTTAGGGCGAGAACAACCGCTGCTTGTTCGCATGGTTGCGCCTGCCTCATGAAGCGAGCAAACGCCTGGGGACTGGCAATGGTATCGACGGTAGATATGAGAAATGGCCCGTCGCTGCCATCGGCCGCCAACGTCTCGACTACGCGCAGAAAACTGTGCATCGATGATGCCGTTGTTTCGATGATCCAATGCAGCGCGAATGGCCACGGTAACGCCTCGACGTGAGCGCGCACGGCGAGGGAATTTTCATTGATGATGATCGCCACTTCGGATGCGCCAGTTTCTCCGATCGACGCCAGCACGCGCTCAATCAGCGTTCGGCCTCCGATTTTCACGAGCGGCTTCGATGGTGCGCACAAACGTTCGCCGCGCCCTGCTGCGATTACGCCTGCTTTCATGCGGCCGACAAGGCAGCCGGAAGATCGGCAAGTTTCCGCAGACGAAAATCGATCAGCGATGGATCGGAACATTCCCGCGCGGACGCACCTTCCAGCCAGGCCGTTTTCATGCCGGCTAATTTTGCCGGACGCACATCGCGCTCAAAAGAATCGCCGACCATGACTATTGTTTCGGGCGCGGCGCGTATTGCTTTCGCGGCGTGGAAAAAGAACGCGGGATCAGGTTTGCAAAGTCCCACGCGACGCGAATCCACAATCGCTGCGAGATACGGCGCGAATCCAAAATCCGCGCATAGTTTATCGACATTGCCGCAGCCATTTGAAGCCACGCCCAGCGCAAAACCCCGGGCGGCAAGCTCCGCGAGCAGTTGCGCATTCGCGACCACAGCGGCGCGAACCGGTGCGATAAAGCCTTCGACGATCTGTTGAGCGAGAGCGTGATCATCCAATTCCAGATACGCAAACTGCCAGCGCACGTGTTCTGCAATCATCTGCGCGAAATCCGCGGTCAAAATATCTTCGTCTTGCAACGATTGGCGTTCCGCTTCATCGAAGGCGGCGCGAATTTTTTCGCGTGGCAGTTTGAGCCCCGAATTTTCATACAAGGCGACGAAGCGATCGAGCCAATGCAATCCGTCGCCGTCGAGGGTGCCGCCCATGTCGAAAAGGATGGCGCGAATCATGATGAAAAACTGGCGAGAAGACGATGGTCGGCGCGGCGTTGCCAGAACCAGAGCGCAAGCGCAGCCACGTTCATCGGAACGAGAATAAAAAAGAAATACAAATCAAGCCGATGCATGAACGCGAGCAGACCGATGGCGTAAAAGCGCGTATTCGCGCCGAGCAAATTCCAGCCGCGCTTCGGCCAGTAAAAACATTGCGCATACCGTAGGCGATCGTCGCTCCGTAGGTTTCGGCCGGTCGCGCGAGAGGCCAGCCGGCGCATGATTTTTCTCTGACCGCTCATCAGCCATCGTCGCAGCATTTCGTAACCGACGCGCAACAATCCGATCAAGCCCGCGCGCACGGTTGGCGATTCATTTTCCGAGGCGACACCTTTTTCGACGACGGAGGCATAGGCGAGCCGGGAATAGACATACAACATGCCCTGAAGCGCGATGCACAAAATAGCCAGCAGCGCCCAAACGATAATGGAGTTCACGCCGCCACGATGCAAAACGCCGGCGGCGATTCCCACACAGATCGCGATGTCAGTGCAGTAATCCGCAAGGCCGTCAAAAAAAAATCCTGCTTCGCTGACATGGCCGGTCATGCGCGCCAGTTGGCCGTCGGCGGAATCGATAACGCTATGAAGTATAAGAAGGCCGAACGCTACGAGACCGAGGTTTTGGTCGGCAAGAAGCAAGCCCGCGCTGATGCCAAGCGCGCCGGCGAGCAAGGTCAATTCGTTAGGCGTACGGTGACAGGCCGCGGCCGCGCGCGCGATCACTCGGCCGAGCGGGCGAAAAAAATAGGTGTCGGCTAATTCTTCAGTGTCGTAATTTTTTAGCGCGGGGGAGCCGTTATCGTTCGGTCGCATTTCAGGAGGGATCACAGGCCGCTGGTAGTACTCAGATTCAGGCTGCCTGCAAACGCGGTCCCGCGATATAATGCCAGCCGATGCAAATCGAAATCACGCGAGTTACTTCGTCAGCCGACCGCGATGCGTTTATCAAATTTCCCTGGGAAATTTACGCGAATGATCCGGCGTGGGTGCCGCCACTGTTGATTGAGCGAAAAGAATTTCTCGATCAAAAAAAACATCCTTTTTACCAGCATGGTGAGGCCGCGCTTTTTCTCGCGCGCTCCGGCGGCGACGTCGTTGGGCGAATCATGGCGAGCGACGACCCAAACTACAACGCTCTGCATCAAACGAATGTCGGCTGTTTTGGTCTGTTCGAATCGCGCGACGATGAATCGATCGCGAAGGCATTGTTCGACGTGGCGGCGGCCTGGCTCCACACCTTGGGACGAAACGAGATCATGGGGCCGATCGATTATTCCACCAACTACGTTTGCGCATTGTTGATCGACGGTTTTGAGCATCCGCCCACGCTGCTCACGCCGCATAATCCTCCGTACTATGCAGGATTGATCGAGCGGGCGGGATTTACCAAAGCGATTGACTGGTATGCGTGGTGGTTTGCGCACCCGGAGAACGCGGTCCGGCGTTTGCGCCGAATCGCGGCCCGCTACGGCACCAACAACGCCATTACGATTCGCCCGATCAACCTGAAGCGGCTGGACGAAGAGAGCGCCCGGCTGCGGGAAATCTACAATCAATCCTGGGAGCGCAACTGGGGCTTCGTTCCCTTCACCCGCGTCGAGTTCGACCACCTCGCCCGCGAGCTAAAGGCGCTGGTGATCCCGGAGATGGTTCTCATCGCCGAAGTGGAAGGCGAACCGGCCGGCTTCATTTTGGCGCTGCCCGACATCAACGCCGCGCTCAAACACATCGACGGCCGTCTCACTACTTTCGGGTTACCGATTGGTCTGCTGAAGTTGCTCTACTACAAGAACCGATTGAAAAGAGCGCGACTGGTGGCGCTCGGCGTGGTGCCAAAATTTCGCCGGCTCGGCCTGGCGGAGATGCTGGTTTTGCGAATCATTGAGGAGGGAATGCTGAAGCGCGGCTTTACTCCGGAGTTGAGCATGACGCTGGAAAACAACCATCTCGTGAACCGCTTCATCGAGGCGATCGGCGCGGAAAAGTATAAGACCTACCGAATCTACCGCCGCGAAATTAAACCGTAATAGCGTTTCAAACCCCAGAGGCGGAGGCGTTGCGGCAAAACACGGTCGATCAATGGCGCCACGATGGTCTGGAAAGAATCGCCGATGGTGACGCGCGGCGGTGGGTTCGTTTGCTCGATCAGCTCCGCGATTCGGCCGGCGACTAATTCGGGAGGCGGCGCGGCTTTCATGTTGTGATCGACGACGCGCCAGGTCTCTTCGACGCGCGCGGTGGAACGAGCGTCGCCTATTTCGGTTTTCGTGATCGAGTCGTTGAAGTCGGTGCGGATGTCGCCGGGCTGCAGGTCGATGATGCGGATGTTGGAATTTTCGAGCTCGAGCTGCAACGTCATGGTGAAGGAGGCCATCGCGGCTTTGGCCGCGTTGTAGCCGGCCATGAATGGGACAGGCAGCCGCGAGGCGAGCGAGGTGACGTTAATAATGAGGCCGCGGTGGCGCGCGCGCATTGCGCACAAGGCGAGCCGGCAAAGCTCAATGTGCGCGAAGACAACGGTTTGAAATTGAGCGCGCACGGCGTCGGCCGAAAGAAATTCCGCGGGTCCGAAATGGCCGCTGCCGGCGTTGTTGATGAGGACATCGAAGTAGCCGGCGTCGTTCAGGGCTCGCCCGAAACTTTCACGCACCGATGCCATATCGTTGAGATCGAGCGCAACTGGATGCATTCCGGATAGTTGCGGTAGTCGCGAAACGTCTCTGGATGTCCCCCAAACTTCGTGGCCGCGGGCGAGAAGAATTTTTGCGGTAGCCAATCCGATGCCGGCGCTGGCGCCCGTGAGAAAAATTCGTTTCATGCAAACTCCGTGCTGCTGTTTTCGCGCAATCGAAATTCTCGAAAAAGCGAGCGGAGGTAGAGACTAATCGGCAGGTAATCAGCGACCAGGAAGGCGATCACGGTAGCGACCGTGACGCCGACGATGCCGAAGCGGCGCGCGAGGACGATGCTGAGCGCGATGTTCAAGACGGCGGTGATCAAACCGCACACGATCCGAATGCGCAATCGCGCGATGGCATTCAGCAGACAGCCAAAGGCGTAAAGTTGCGCGAGCATGAGGTTCCAAATTCCCATCCAAACTAAAAGCGCGAATGGCGGGACCGCGGCTTCGCCCGCCCACACGCGGATAATTTGTTGTCCGAAGCAAACAAAAATCAGAACGATGAAGCCGGCGGAAAGGAAACTGAGGCGGATGTTGGAGCGAAAGGCGCGCCGGATCCAGACGAAGTCGTTGCGCGCAAAGGCTTCGGTGTAAGCGGGCCACAAAGACGGCATGACGAGAATTTGCACCGTCATGGTGACGCTGAACAATTGCATCGTGATATTAAACGGCGTCACACTGTTCGGGCCGAGATAGTGCGAGATGATGAGCGTGTCCGTTTCGGTGTTGATCATCCAGCCGGCACCAATGACGAAAAACTTCCAGCCACTGGAAAATAACTGTAGCAGGATCGTGCTCTCGACTGCGCGAAGGCTCGGTCTTAACCACGGCCGATGACGTCCGAAAAGCCAGATGGTGCAGGCGACACTCGTTAGAAAACCGAGGCCGGACGATCCGAGAACGAGCCAGGGCAATCCGCCATGGAATCGAATGACGACCAGAATCGCGGAGAGATTCGCAATGCTGCCAGCGACCAACCAGAGATTCGCGATCGCATTTTCCTGATAGGAGGCGAGGACGCGATTGGTGATCAACAAAGGAAATCGGAGCGCGAAGAAAACGAACGCAATCGCGATGGCAGGGGTGATTTCCGGGTAGTGCGAACCGCTCTGCGGAAAAAGAAACGCGGTCAGTCGCGGTACGATCCACCAACCGGTGGCGAGCAGGATGAGGGCGACGGCGCAGAGAATGTAAAAGGCCGAAGAGACATAGCGCCTGGCCAGCTCGCGTTCGTCGCGGCCATAGGCGCGACCGAGTGCATTCGTTAGGCTGTCTTCCAAGCCGAAGTCGACGAAACCGAGCAAGGCCAGGGAAGCGCTGATCGTTACCCAAACACCATATCGTTCGCTCCCAAGATATCCGATGGTGAGCGGCACGACGGCGATGGCGACGATGATGCCCAGCGCGCGCGCCAGAAACGCCGAGGCGGCGCCGCTGAGCACACTGCGCGAGCGGCGATCGCGCTGATGTTGCGGGGAGTTTCCCTCCGGTTTGCGAATTGCGTTCAACTCCATTTTACTTGCGCGGTTGAGGCCACAACCTCCCAATGGCAATGCCGCAAGAATTCCATTTAATTTCCGAAGAACCAAGTCCGCGATTTCTCGGCATAACGGTGGCGGAGCGGAATGCGCGAGTCGCGCGTCGCGCAAATGTGCTCATCGATGCGGGAAGGCGCGGAGAGTTTCCCACGCTGACGGTGCCGGCTGGTGTTGCGATCACGTCTAAACTGATTGCGCTGCTCCCGCCGCCACACGGCCTCTGTCGGTTGCGATGGGAGCACGGGATGGCTGACATTGAATGGCGCGGCGCAGGAGCGGCGGAGACGTCGATGATGGAAGTGTCGAGAGATTCGGCATTCGACGTTTCAACGGTAAGGGCGCGCTGGTGTACGACATGGCGACTTCTCCAGGAATCGGGCAAAGCGACCGATCGATGGCTCGCGAGAAATTTTGATCGAAAATTCAGCCGGCCTCTGAGCTTCGTATTCGTGCATCTCGGATTGACGCCGAATGGCGCGACCTTCATCACGTTTCTCATTGGCCTAACGAGCGCGTGGCTGATGACACAAACGTCGCACGCTACGATGATCGCGGGCGCGATCGTTTTTTGGTTCGCCTCAATTTTCGACGGGGTGGATGGCGAGATCGCGCGACTCAAATTGACCGATTCCGCCTGGGGCGAGAAGCTCGACACGGCAGTCGATCAAGTGACGTATCTGGCCGTTTTTGCCGGTATCATGATCGGCGCGTGGCGTCAGGGTATCGGGCCGCTCGGCTGGTTGGTCACGCTCATGGTTGCTGCGGGCGGGCCGCTTTTGCTTCTCTGGTTGCGGAATTTCGAGCGTGAAGCTGCCACCGGACATCGCGAGGTATTTGTCGATAAGCCGGTCGAGGTTGGTATTAACAAGGCCGCGCGGGCAGGTGCGCCCGCGCTCCAGATTGCCGCGTGCGTCTTCACCCTTTTCCGGCGCGAGTCTTTTTCCCTGGTCTTCATTCCCATTTCGTTATGGACCGACCGGCGCGCTGTTTTCATCGCGGTCGTGGGCGGAGCGTTGCTCTTCGTGGCGATCATGTTGCTCGTGTATCGCGAGGCAATCCAACGCGCGATGCGCCTCATGTATGCCGAGGCCGCGGATCAGTTGACGGCCTAACGAATGCGATAAATCAGGCCGTCGCGGGTTTGAGTCAAGAATTGGTAATGCTCAGCGAGGAGCCTCGCCAAAACTGGAAAATTGCGTGTGGGATACTGCGCGTCGGGTTTTGTCTGCGTGTCGATGATGTAAACCGGCGGATGTTTTTGGAAATCCTGTTGCAGGTTAGCCCACGCGCCGGGCAGAATCCGATCGCGCGTGTCGAGCCCCGGAAATTCTCCGCCAAAGATGTAGCCCGTAAGTGGAAAGGTGGTGATGTAGCGACAGGCGGGACGCCGTTGCGCTTGGATGTAAATTCCGGCCTGCTGGCCCCAAACAAAAATCTTTTCGCCAGGCGCAGAGTGCTCAAACAAATAGCGCGCCGCTTCTGAACTCTCACGGTGCGGCGCCAGGCCTACCCAGTGCGCAGTCGAGAATGCGACGACAGTCAGCGCGAGCCACACGCAGGTGACGGCAGGGCGTAGCAGCCAATGGCGCGCCGTTGTTTTTCCATTCCAAATCCGCGCGTAATGCGGCGCGGCGAGTAACACGAGCGGCGGAATGAGCTGAATGAAGTAGTGGGTATAAAATCGCCCGCCGGCTGAGGCGCCGACGGCCGATGCAACGACCAGCCCGAAGAGCGCCACGCGTTCCGCCTTCCTGTGCGACCAAACACCATCGACATCGCGCCACGACATGGCGGCCCCAATCATCATGGGCAGACATGCGCCGATGAACGCGAGCGTGAGCGCAATTCCTTTTGCCCAAAACACGTAGGGCACGCTGTGATCGGTGATCGTCCAATAGAACGCGTCGTGCAGAATTCCCTGGGCTCGCAGGATGAGCGCGACCGCGCCCAAGGCGGTGAAAAACCCGACTGTGAGCGTAGCCGCGTGAGTGATTGATTGCGCTATCGTTAGGCCTCGACTCGCGCGATAGCTCGGAAGTAGGAAAAAAATCCCGAGTGGAACAGCCGCGATCGCCGCTGGTTGTTTGAGCAGAAATCCAGCTGCCAACAGCGCGCCCGCGACGAGCAAATCGGGTCGCGTTCGCGATGAGCGTTTTCGCAACCCAATGGCCCACGCCCACACGATCGGCAGATTCATGAGCGTCTCGCCATTGAACCCGAGATCCTTCCACGTCGCCCACGGTTGGAAGACGCTGTAGAGCAGCGCGGCGAACAATCCTGTAGTTCGATCGAACAACCCGCGGCCGATCACATACAGTCCCGCCATCGTCGCGAGCACCCACAAAAGCGCGAAGATATGCAACGCGGGCCAGTTGAATTTTCCCGCGGTCTTGAATACCGCCGCATAAGTCCAGAACAACAGCGGCGGCTTGCGCTCTACCGCATCGATGTACGGCCGCCCGCCGTCCACGATCTCGTTCGCCACGATCGAGTACACTTCCTCGTCATCGATCGCCTGCGGATGGATAAGCGACGGCAGTCGCGTCACGACCGTCAGTAAAACCAGGCCAAGCGCGAAAAGTTGGAACTGTCGCACGCAACGGGTTAGCATGCCGCGCCCGCATCGTCTAACGAGATGGCTTTGCCTTTGCTGAGATTTGCGCGTCGCGCGCCGCTGGAAATCCTTTACAACGTGCTGCAAACCGTGCGCGGCATGACAGATCTTGGGCAGCGCGCTTTCATCCGCCATCTGCTCGCTGACGACGAAAGCAAAGATGATCAACGCATCATCGCTTCGTTGACGACGCTGCCAGACCGGATCGCAACGATTAAACCGACGATCGATTCGCTTCTACAACAGACGCGGGTGCCGGATGAAATCGTTGTGGTCGTTCCGGAGTTTTCTCTGCGCCAGCAACGGCGCTACGACATTCCGGAATTTCTGGCGGCGATGCCGCGCGTGCGAATTTTGCGAACGGAAAAGGATTCGGGTCCGGCGACGAAATTCATTCCCATCATTCAGGAAGAGAAAGCGGCCGGTCGGAACGACACGCTCATCATGGTGGCCGACGACGACCGCACTTATCCGCGCGATTCAGTTGCACTTTATCGTTACTACAGTCGGAGATTGCCGGATGCCGCCTTTTGTTTTCGCGGCGGCGCGATGCCGCGCGGTCGCCAATGGCATCACGTGAAAATTATTTTCGGGAACAATATTCGCGAGCCGCAACGCGTCGCGGTGATGAGTGGATGTGGCAGCTATTTGATCCGACCACGATTTTTCGATGAATCGCTTTGGGATTATGCGGGCGCGCCGCGGGGCGCATTCTACATGGATGATATCTGGATCGCAGGCTGCCTTGATCGCCGCGGTGTGAAAAAGTATGTGATCCCCTCAGCGCAGATGATGCGGACGGTGATTCGCCAGACTGCGACGATGAACTTGTATGAAGTGCCGAAAGGCCGGCGCGCATCGAACAACGACACGATCGCTTTTTTCGAAAAGACCTGGAACGTGTTTCCGCCCGACTGAGTTCGCTTTGCTATCTCGTCGCCGCGATTCTTGCTTCTCCGCCGTTGCGCGGATGGCTGCCGATGATCGTGCCATCGCGCATTTCGTGAATCCAGTCGCACCGCTCGGCGATGACGGAATTATGCGTGACGAGCAGCAGTGCCTTGCCGCCTTCGATCACGATGCGCTGCAACAATTCGAATGCTCTCTGCGAATTCGCGCTGTCGAGATTGCCCGTCGGTTCGTCGGCCAGGATCACGCGCGGATCATTCGCGAGGGCGCGGGCCACGGCGACGCGCTGTTGTTCGCCGCCGGAAAGATGACGGCTCGGGCGCGTGAGCTTGCTGCCGAGGCCGACGGCATCGAGCAAATGCGCGGCGCGCTCGCGCATTTCGATTCCGCTGAGTCGCGCGAGCCGGCGCATCGGGATCATCACATTTTCCTCGGCCGTGAAATCTTCGAGCAGAAAATGAAACTGAAAAATGAAGCCGAGTAGCTCGTTACGTTTCTGTGAAAGTTGATCGTCGGGAATATCGGCAGCGATGTTGTCTTCGATGATCAGCGTGCCGCGGTCGGCGCGATCGAGCAGGCCGAGGATGTAAAGCAACGTGCTCTTGCCGCAGCCCGATGGGCCGACAATGGCGTGCACGCTGCCCGGTTCGAGATCGAGCGACACTCCGCGCAAAGCATGAACGCGCGATTCTTCTTCGCCGAGAAAACGCTCGAGGCCGTTGCAACTGAGGCAAACCGCAGGCGTCATAAACTGGAGCCGCGTAAAGTGGCGACGGGCAGAAGCTGCGCCGCGCGCCGCGCCGGAACGTAGCTGGAAATAAAAACTGCGATGATCGCGAGCAGGCTGGCCCAGAGATAATGCCTCCAATCCCAGCTCACGAGAAAATGATCGGCCGAAACGAGGCCGCGCACTCTGATCGGAATATGCGACACGCCCCAGGTAAGCAGCGCGCCGCTGATGCAACCGACAACGGAACCGACCAGCGCGATCATGGCGCCGTGCCAGAGAAAAATCGCGGAGATGTCGCGGCGCCGATAACCCATCGAGCGCAGGATGGCAATATCCCGCACTTTTGAAAGCACCGTCATCGTGAGCACGTTAAAAATGCCGAAGCCAGCGAGCAGAATGATGAGCGACACCGTGATCGCGGCGGACAAGCGCAGCGTGACGAAAAGTTGCAGGTTCGCCGCTTCGCGTTCCTGCCAGTCTTCGGTCTCGTGTTGGAAAAGCATCTCGAAATGTTTTCCCAACGCGGGCGCGCGATCGACATCGCGCAGTTTGTACAAAATCATTGAAGCGCTGTACGGTTTCAGCAGAAGTTTCTGCGCGATTTTTCGGTGGCAATAAACCCGCGAATCATCAATCGCGCCGATGCCGGTGCGCGCGATCGCGGCGACGTTGAAGCGTTGATATTGTCCGCTGCCCGGCAGCAACTGCATCGCGCCGCCCACGCGCAGATCGAGCAGCTCCGCTAGTCGCGAGCCGACAATTACCGTCGAAGGATTGTTGCGAAAATCTTCGAAATTTCCCTCGACGATTTGATGGTGCAGATCGGTTGCGGCCACATGCGTCGCGGGATCGATGCCGAAGAGATCGATGACCGCGCTTTCAAAACCGGAGCGCGCGGTGAGGCGTTCGCGCAGCACCGGCGAGCAGGCAACGACATTCGCGAACTGCCGGCTCACCCGCATGATGCCGGCGGGATCAACGATGCCTTCGAGGTAATGACGATGCGCGGCATTCGCGCTGGAATTTCTGGGCGGCACGAGCAGGCCGCTATAACGCGGTTGGAAACGCGGGCCCATCACCAACGCGCCTTTGCTGCCGAGATTGGCGTTGATGAATTCCTGCGCGAAGCCCTGCGTTTGCGCCTGCGTGCAAATAAAAATCGCCACGCCGAAAACCACGCCGCTTAAGCTGAACAGAAACGCGCGCTTGCGATGGCTGAGAAAACGCAGCGCGATGTAAAGCGGCGGGGTCACCGCTGCTCCGCTGGAATCGGCAGTCGCACCACCCGCTGCCGGACAAACTGGCCGATGCTGAGTTTGTCCTGATCGGAAATGACCGCGCGTTCGCCTTCGCTGATGCCGCTAATGGCTTCGGCGTAATCGAGCGTGCGATAACCGACCTTCACGGTGCGCGACTGCACATTCCCGTGACGAACGACGAGGGCTTGATCGATCAACAACGCGCGCGTCGGCAGTAACACAACATTCTCGTGCCGCCCGGTGATGATGTTCATTTCGCCGGTCATGCCGGCGAGCAAATTCTCCGGCGGATTTTCGAGCTCGAGATTTACGGTATAACGCTGCGTCTCGGGATCGGCCGCGGGAATGATAGCGGAAACGGTGGCGTTAAATTGACGCGCGCGGAATGCGTACACTTGCACGAGCGCTTTCAGGCCGATCTTTACTTCGCCAACGTCCTCTTCGTTCACTTCGCCGCGCACATAATTTTGGCGTGACGAGACGGTGAACAATTCATTGGCGTCCGCCACGAGCTCGCCGTCGATCGTCTTAATGCCGGTGAGCAATCCATCCATCGGCGAACGGATTTCGGAATTCTTCATCTGCGCTTCGAGTTTTTTGCACGCTTCCTGAAGCATCGCCAGGTTGCGGTCGCGCTCGATCCGTTCGGTCTCGAGCAAGCCGCGCAAACGCGTCGCTTCGCTTTTTGCTTTTTCGTAATCGACTCTCGGAATGTTGCTGAGCTGGGTCAGTTTCTCGATCCGGCTCAGATTATCTTCCGCCACTTTCAGCGGCTCGGAGGACGGCAAGGGAAGATCGGCGCGTTCGGTCGCAGCCTGCAAATCAGCGCGCGCCTGCTTCAATTGTCGCGCCGTCGTTTCATCCGCAATCGTCGCGAGCAAATCGCCTTTCTGCACCGTCTTGCCAATCGCGCCGCGCCCGGTGGAAAGCGCGTCCGCCAGTTGAATGAAGCCCGCGTTTTGCGCGCGCACGCGAATGACGAAAGTCGGCTCAATCCGGACGGTTCCGTAAATCGCTGAGATGGCCGTGCCCCGCCGGATAACCGCAACTTCCGCCACCGACAGCGTCAAAAAATAAACGACGCCTAACAACAGCAGCAAAGCGCCCACAGCGACCGAGATGGATTTTTTCGAACGCGGAAACTTCAACGACTGCAACTAATGCGAATTTGCGGTGGTGTCCTCGGAAAATTGAAAAGAGCGGCCGGTCGCGCGGTCCCACTCCGCTCGCGCGACATTTTGTTGATACGCCGCGGACAAGAGCGCGATCCGCGTTTCGAGAAAACTTCCTTCCGCGACCCGAAATTCCAATTGCGACGAAAGGCCTTCATTCAAACTTTGCTGAACTGCCGCGACATTTTGTTCCGAGTTCGCCACGGCCGCGTCTAACGATTTCCGGCGTTGGTCGATCGCACGAAAGTTATTGCTGATGCGCTGCAATTCCAACGAGACGTTCGCTTCGAGTTGTCGCAACGAGATTTCGTTGATCTCGCGCACGGCGCGCGCGCGCACGGCCTGGCCGCCGACCTTGCCGTTATCCAGGACGCGCCAGGTGCCGGCGAATCCGCCGGTGCCTTCCGAGGAAATGATGTCGTCGGAACTGCGCGCGGAGCCGCCGTTGGCCTGACGGACTGTGATCGGAATGTAGGTCCCCGAAATTGTGGCGTTGAGCCTCGGATAATACGCGGCCTCGATTATTTTTTGATCTTCGGCCGCGGCGCGGACCAGCGCGCGTGCCAGTTTCAGATCAGGCCGACGGGTGAGCGCCGCCGGGATTTCAGATTGGAGATCGTAACTGACATTCGTAAATTGCAATTCTCCGTTCGGCCTAACGACACCGCCCTTCGCTCCCAAATCATTTCCCATCACAAGCGCAAGAGTGAGAAGTGCGCCTTCGTAGCCGCGGCGGACCTCCGCGATCCGCGGATCGAGTTCGCGCTCGAGCAGGCGCGCCGCCGCGAGCGCACCGCGGTCCGCGCGCCCGGCCTGGTAACGCTCTGCCTGCGTGCTCACATTTTGCGCGAGCCGTTCCCGCTGCGCCTCGCCGAGCGCGAGCAACGAGTCGTTAAAGAGCGCGGTGTAAAAGGCGATGCGCGCCGCGTGCAGTTGCTCCACAATCGCAATATTCAATCGCTGCTGGGCGAGCAAGACTTCCACGTCGCCGCGCCGGCGCGATGCGGGCCCGGCCGCGTTGAACAACGGCTGCGCAAAAAAAACACGCGCGAATCCGAGCGGTTGCACAGAGGGCTCACCCGCGCGTTTGCCTCCCTGCGCGCCAATGACTGTTTGTATTCTGGCATCGGGCAAACCATTCGCGCGAAAGACCAGCCGCTGTCCCGCCGCTTGTTCAAGCGCGACCTTCGCCTGCAGGATCAACGGATTTTTCTCGAGCGTCTGCGCGAGTGCGGCCTCGAGACTGATCGCACTCATATTACTAATGCCGTACGCGGTCAGAGCCGTGACGATGAACAGCCGTCGTTTCATCTATCGCCTCCCAGGCTGGATGGCGGTGCGGCTACTTCAGCGATCGGCTTTCCGCGGGGTGGAGTTTCCGAAACTTTGGCGGCAAAACCAAGCGCTTCCGGTTCGCGCGCGGATGCGCGGGCCAAACGCGCCAACGCCACATTGTGCAAATAAAAGGCACCCAACCGCGTGGTCCGAGTGCGCGTCACATCGGATGCTGCCTGTAAAATATCGAGCTGCGTTCCCAATCCCGCGCCCAGATTTCCCTTCGCGATCTCCAGTGATTCATCCGCGTTTTGCACATTGCGCGTTTCCGATTCCAGCACGCGGTCCGCTTGTTGCAGATCGAGAAATGCGCTTCGAACATCGGCCGCAACGGAGCGGCGCGCGGCCTCGAGTGCATACACGGCGGCGTCGCGGCGTGCGCGTGTCGCCTGCATTCGTCCGCGTGTCGCGAAGCCGTCGAAAATGTGCCACGTCGCGCTTAGGCCCACGATGTAGCCGTGATTAAGTTCAGGTCCCACCAGGGGATCGCGCTCACTGTAAAGTTCGTAGCCGGTGAAGGCTTCCACGCGCGGCCGCGTTTCGCTGCGATCGAGAAGAAGTTGCTGGTTCTCAATCTCGACGTCGAGTTCGCGCGCCCTGATTTCGGGCCGCGTCACATCCGCGTAGGCGAGACATTCGTTCAAATCGGGATGGCGCGGGTGATATTGCAGTTGGCCGGCCGCCTCAAATCGCGCATCGGCGCCGATCAATTGGCTCAACCGCAAATGGGAGTTCTGCAATCGTGTCTGCGCGTCAATCAACTCCGGCTGTTCATTCGCGAGCGCGACTTCGGCGCGACTCACATTCAGCGCGCCGACGATTCCCGCCGCCAATCTTTCCTTCTGCGTTTTAAGTTCCTCCTGCAAGACGCCGACCGATTGCTGGCGCACGCGAATCTTTGAGCGATCGAGCAACGCATCATAAAAGGCGATGCGCACATCCATGACGACGCGATTGACCAGCGCCTGATATTCCAGCGCGCGTTTCTCTTCGATCAATCGCGCAATGGCGCGCTGGCTCGTAACCGCGCCGCCGGTGTAGAGATTTTGTATCACGCGCAACGACGCATCGTAATCGTTACTGCGCAGCCGCGACGCCTCCTGACGTTCACGTCGCTGCATCAAACCCGTGGAGACTACCGAGGGAAGAAAACCGGCTCGTGCTTCAATGACACCGCCGCGGGCCGCTTCGACTTGTCTTGCGGCAATGGCGATTTCCGGATTCTGCTTTTTGGCGAGCGCGACCGTCTCTTCAATTGTATAACTTGACGCGGCCACACAGATTCTGGCCGACATCAGCATGCAAATGGCCATCCAGCGACCGCGGCGCATGCGTTCTATCTGCGTGTCACGACTTCCTTTTTCAATCAAAATCCCCCGGCGCGATATTGCGTCACGGGGCATTTGCCTTGTCATCCCACGCTTTGCGCCTTGCCTCAGTGCGGGAGCAGCGGCTAATTTCGGAGTTTCCTGCAAATGAACAAAATTCGAATTGCCGTCGTGGGCGTGGGAAATTGCGCCAGCTCGCTCATCCAGGGCATCAATTTTTATCGCGGCTCTTCTGGCAACGGCGCCGACGTCGGACTGATGCATCGGCAAATCGGCCCCTATCAGCCGCACGACATCCAGGTCGTTGCTGCTTTTGACATCGATCGCCGCAAAGTGGGAGTGGATGCGGCCGAAGCGATCTTCGCGTTGCCGAACTGCACCAAGATATTTTGCGAAAGAATCTCGCCGACTGGAGCGATCGTCAAAATGGGTTGCGTCTTCGACAGCTACGCCTCTCACATGCGCGAGTACGATGCCGCGCGGACCTTCATGCCGTTGGAAAAGGAATCGACGCGCGAACAGATCATCGAAGAGCTGCGCAACTCCGGCGCTGAGATCATGGTCAATTATCTGCCCGTCGGCTCGGAAGAAGCGACGCGGTTCTACGCAGCGTGTGCGCTCGAAGCCGGGCTCGGCTTCATCAATAACATCCCGGTTTTCATCGCCAGCGATCCCGTCTGGGCCAAGAGATTTGCAGACAAAAATCTCCCGATCGTAGGCGACGACATCAAAGCGCAAATGGGCGCGACCATCTTGCATCGCACCATCATCGATCTTTTCCGTAAGCGCGGCGTGAAAGTCGAGCGCACCTATCAACTCAACACCGGCGGCAACACTGATTTTCTAAACATGCTCAACCGCAGCCGGCTCGCGTCCAAGAAAACGTCCAAGACCGAAGCGGTGCAATCCGTCATGAGCGAACGGCTGGCCGATGAAAACATTCACATCGGGCCGAGCGATTACGTGCCGTGGCAAAAGGACAACAAGATTTGTTTCATTCGGGTGGAGGGAAAACTTTTCGGCGACGTGCCGATGGAACTCGATGTGAAACTTTCAGTAGAAGATTCGCCGAATTCCGCGGGCGTGGCGATCGATGCAATCCGGTGCTGCAAACTCGCGCTTGATCGCGGGAAAGGGGGCGTTCTCCATTCCGCCTCCGCCTATTTTTCGAAACATCCGCCCGTGCAAATGACGGATGACGAGGCGCATCGGTGCGTCGAAGAGTTCATCAGTGGCGCGCGCGATAGTTAGGCGCACGTTGACTCTTCAAGATCATTCTTGGAGATAAACGCATGAACTGGAGAATTCTAATCGCTTCCGTGGCGTGTGCCGGCTCGCTGCTGGCGCAAACAACACCGGGCAATTCGACGAACAACGGCAAGCGCCCGTTCACGTTCGAGGACATGATGAAATTGAGACGCGTGGGCGCGCCGGTGCCGTCGCCCGATGGGAAATGGGTCGTGTTCGATGCAGTCGATGTGGACCTCGAGGCGAACACAAAAATTTCGCATCTATGGATTGTGCCCGCGGCGGGCGGCGACGCGCGTCGATTGAATCAAACGCCGAACCACGAAGAGAGGCCGCGTTTTTCTCCTGATGGTAAACGGTTGATCTGGACGTCGAAAGCGACGGATCCGGCGCAAATCTGGATGAGTAGTTTTACGCCGGAAAGCGGTGGGCTCGATGGCCAGCCGCATCAGGCAACGAACATCTCGACCGGCGCCGACGGCGCAATCTGGTCGCCGGACGGGAAAAGCATCGTTTTCTTGTCGTCCGTTTATCCGGACGCGAAAGATGACGCGGCCAACAAGCAACGCGATGAAGAGCTGGGGAAGAGCAAAGTGAAGGCGAAGATTTTCACGAAGCTGCTCTACCGGCATTGGAATGCCTACACGGAATTCAAGCGCAGCCATCTCTTCGCCGTGAACGCGGATGTGGATGCGTCGCAGCCGAATGCCGCGCGCGATCTCACGCCGGGCGATCACGACGTGCCGCCGTTCAATCTCGGCGGCCAGGACATGTATGCGATTTCGCCGGATAGCCAGGAACTCGCTTACACCAGCAACATCGACGAAGTCGAAGCGACCAGCACGAACAACGAAATTTTCATCGTGC
>JBDUCP010000092.1:0-7159 GCA_040003405.1 Verrucomicrobiota bacterium | reverse complement strand
CCGCTGGCCGGTTTCGGCATCGTGCCGAAACGATCTCAGAAAAGTTCGCGAACGCGAGACGCGTTCGCCGGCGGGCGGGACGCCCACCCTACCCGAGAGGGCAACCATACCGTCGCTAAATTCTGGCAGCTCCTTCCATCGCACCGCGCATTCGCCTTTCGCGCTGCGCAGATGCGCCTGCGTGAGCAACTCGCACAGATTTTTATAGCCGGTGCGATCCTTCACCAGGACGGGCAGCACGCTCCCGTCTTCCATGGTGAGCTCCGCGCCCACGATGGGCCGAACATTTTTTTCGCGCGCGGCGACAGAGAATCGTTGCGCGCCGTAAACGCCGTTGCGATCCAGCAACGCCATCGCGGGCATCTGCAACTCCGCCGCCGTTTCCGCTAGCTGCTCAGGAAACGAGGCGCCGCGCAGAAAACTGAATGCACTACAGGCATGAAGCTCGACGTACGACATAGGCGCATCGCTCTAATCATAAATGCCATCGAGCGCCCATTGCCCGGCGTGGGAATGAGACTGACAAAGCACGCCTTGCTCCAACTCCAAATCCCACTCCGCCCGCTGCCATGCTTTTTTATCCCACCAATTTCCCGACGACTGATATGGACCATGGCGGCGGACTACCTGGCCGGTCACTTCCGCACTACGCAAATGCGCCGGCCGCTTTTTCCGAAGCGTCATCGCCACTGGCGTCGGGGAGCGAAACCGTCGCAAAGCGCAGCCGCGCCACGGTGCTGTCTCCGCCTCTTCTTTCTCTACCTGCCAGACAAATTTTTCCATGCGGAAAGCATCGGGCCGATGGGTCTCCTCCAGAACCGGCGTGCCCACGCGATCGGGCCCCAGTAACCCGGTTAAACGCGCCAGCGTTTCGGAGAGACGCGTCGGATCGCGTAGCGCCGTTTCGAAAAGATGAAACTGTTGCGTGGACGGTCGAGCCGGTTCAGCCCGAAGCGCGATAGCGGTAATCGGCGCCGCTGCGGTAAAACTTTCGAGATGCGTGTGCAGGATCCGAAAAAGGACGTCGATCTGATTCGTCGGCTCCGGGATGGTAAAAAGATGCTCGTAGGAGTGCTTATCGCTGAAAGTGATTTCGAGACGAAGCTCACTCGCCACGAGATAAAGCGCCTCGAGTCGCTGCGTCAATTGCTGCAAAAAACGGCGCAGCATAAAAAGAAGCGGCTCGGCCGTTTCGATTTCATTTTCGAATTCAAATGCCTCGGCGAAAGACTGCGGAGGCGGAATGAGCTTGAGCAAACGCTTATTTTCGCCGCGCGCGCGTTCCCAAAATTGCCGACCGACCGGTCCCAATCGCGCCGCCACTTCCGCCTGTGGCAAAGCGGCCAATTGGCCCACGGTATGAATGCCCCACTTATGTAAGATATCTAAGATACGTTTGTTCTCCTGGTTCGCTGATATCTTAGACATGGCTTCTATTCTGGCTTGGTGTGCGATAGCAGTTCCGCTTTCCGCTCGACGGAGAGAGAGGAATTCCTTACCCAGACCGCGGCTCGATTCGGATCGGTGCGCATCCACGTAGAAGCGATCGATTCCATTTGTTCGTCGCGGGCCGTTGCATTGCCGATGGACTCGGCCCATTGCACGGCGGTCTGTGGATCGGTCGAAACAATCTGGCGCGCGAAGGAAGCAATCGCGGCATCACGAGATGCGCCCTGCGGCAAGGTGCCCAGCCAGACGCCGGCGGCGTAGGGATCGCTCTGCGACCAGCGATTCATCAAGCTCTCAAAAGCTTGCTGGCGATTTTTGCCTTCAGGAAAAGAGGCGACCCATTGCGTGGCCATTTGCGGATCCGTCCCTGCCCATTGTGACACGATGGAAGAAATGGCGTTGGCTTGTGCCTCCGCACCAGAGAGACGCGCGACCAGCTTCGCCGCCGCGGAGGGATCGGATTCCGCGATCGTGGAAATCAGACCGGGTAAAACGAGATCCCGCGCACTCGAATCCAAATTCCCCATCCAACTGAGGGCGCCTTGAGGATCGTTCCGCGCCCATTGCCGGGAAATATTATCGAGAAAATTTTTTCGGCTCTCGGGGTCTTTGCTGCGCAAAGCAAAATCCGCCGCTGCCGCCGGATCGGCCTCGCTCCATTGCGACACAATCGAGGCCAGCACATTTTTCCGGGCCGCCCCTTCCGGAAGTTTCTGCGCCCAGGTGACCGCGCTTTGCACATCGCTGCTGGCCAATTGCATGGCGATGGCCATCGCGCCATCCTCCTGCATTTTGCCCGCGGGAAGCGTCGCCACATATTCCGCCGCCGCGGCTGGATCCGCTTGCACCCAATTGTTCAGAACGGAGCGCAAAGCATTTCGTTGCCCTTCGCCTGGCGGCAACTGCTGCGTCCAAGCCAGGGCCGCGCGCGCGTCGGCTTGCGCCCATTGCGCCGCGACATTCCCGATCGCTTGATCGCGCGCTGCTCCCACCGGCAGAGCTGCAATAATGGAAGCGGCCCGTTGCGGATCTTTGCTGGCCCAGCTGGCCAGAGCACTTTGCAGCGCACGATTACGTCCCTGGCCGGCAGGCAAAGTGTTTGCCCAGGCGTAAGCCGCTTCGGGATCCTGCCTCGCCCAATTTGAACTCACGGCTGAAAGCGCCGCGTCTCGACTGACCCCAGGGGGCATCTGCGTGGCGCGTTCGGCCGCTGTGACGGGATCGGTTGCGCACCAACGGCTGAAAATCGGCCCATAGAGATTTTGGCGACTGCGACCAGTGGGGAGATTTTGCAAGAAGACAAGAGCGGCGGCTGGATCTTTTTCGGAAAGGGCAGTGATGACAGTGTGCAAGGCCTGCTCGCGCGTCACACCCGGCGGGAGTTGCTGTACCCACGCCGATGCCGCAGTGGGATCTTGTTTCGCCCAGGCCGAGACCGCGTTCGTGATCGCCCAGTTTCGCGCCGTCCCGGCGGGCACACTTTGCGCGAAAGCCACCGCGCCCGGTGGATCCAATTCCGCCCAGCGCCCGACCAAGACGGCCAACAGCGCGCTCTTGTCCTGCGAATGCGGAAGGGTTTGCACAAAAGCGAGAACTTCGCGCACATTTTTTGTGTCCAACGCTTCGGCTAATTTAGTGAAAGTGGAGTAAGCCTTGGGGTTGTTGGGTTGGGCCAGCGCCGTTTTGATACGCTCGATAATTTTTTCGCTTGATGCTTCGGCCGGAAGGTCTGATGCCTCGGAGGTTCCGATGTCTTTGCGCGATGGGGCGGGAGAAGAATGGATTACGCTGGCGCCGGTCTCGTCCAAAGGGCGTTGATGATCGCGAGACGACGCAACCTTTGCGGCCGGCGAAGAAACAGACCGTCCTATGAAAATCCCGGCCACGAGCGCGAGCAGCGCCATGACAATCGGCAAAACAAAGCGCGGCATAGGTGATTTAAACCTAAAAAGGGGATATGTTCAAGTGATCGTAGATAGCTAAATTCTTAAATAATTTTTACCGGACATTCTGGCAGCGCTTTCAAAAAGGCGCGCCCATACGGCCGCGTCACGATCCGATTATCGAGAATAACGATGATGCCGCGATCACTCTGCGTGCGAATCAAACGGCCGACGCCCTGGCGCAATTTCAAGATCGCTTCGGGCAACGAATATTCGGTGAAGGCGTCACCGCCGCGCGCCTGCACCAGCTCCAGCTTCGCTTCGATCAACGGATGATCCGGCACGGCGAAGGGCAAGCGCGTGATGATAACATTAGAGAGAGCCTCGCCCGGCACATCGACCCCCATCCAAAAACTGTCGGTCCCAAAGAGAACGCTGCGCGGCGTCGATTTGAATTGCGCGAGCAACTGTCCGCGCGGCGCTCCTTGTCCCTGCACTAATAAGTTCATGTCGTTCTCCTCGAAGAACGACCGCATCTCCTCGGCCAGTTGCTGCATTCCGCGGTAGCTGGTGAAAAGGACAAAGGCGCGCCCTTCGGTTTCGCTCACGAAATGCGCCACCCAATGCGCCAACGCCTTGGCGTAGCCGGCATCACGCGGATCCGGCATTTTGCGCACGACAAACAATTTCATCTGCGCGGAAAAATCGAAGGGACTGCCGAGCTGGAGCGGCTCGACTTCATCCGCGCCGATGCGCGCACGAAAATAGGAAAGATCCGGCCGACCCACGGCCAGCGTCGCGCTGGTCAAGACACACGAACAATCGTCGCGAAAAATCATGCGGCGCAGGACCGGCGCGATATCGATCGGGGCCGCGTTCAACGTGAGGAACTGCGCGGCTTTGCCGGTACGTTCGATCCAGTACACGTATCCCTCCGCGCCCTGCTCGAGAAAAGTCACGATGCCGCTACGCGCCTCGTGGATGCGGCGCCCCATTTCCTGAAGTTCCGCTTTCAGAAACTCATCTTCCGTTCGCTTCACTACTTCTGCGACGCGCGCCTGCAGCGCGATCAATCGTCCGGAAATGGTGTCCGGCACAAAATCCGGCTTCCGCACGCGGAACTCGCGGCCTTTCCGAAAATCGCTGCGCTCGTCGACCGCGCTAAAAAACTTGTCGAGTTCATCGATAATCGCCGCGGCCAGCGTGACACCGGCGGCATCGCGCGTGACCGTGAAGAGGCCTTTGCGCGTGCGCGCGTTGTAGAGTCGTTGCACCAGCGCGCGCAATCCGTACTGCGAAATGCCGATACCGATCTGCCGGGAGGCGACCTGCTCGATGGTGTGCGCCTCGTCAAAGACGATGAAGTCATTCGGGAACAGGTAACCGCTCTCGCGTTCCTCCTGCTCCTCGGGACGGCCGAGCAACATGAAAAGCAAAGTGTGATTGACCACGATCACGTCCGCCGCGAGGAGGCGTTTGCGCGCCTGTTGGAAAAAACAATGCGTGTGCTGGCCGCACGTTTTCCCGGTGCAGATGTGCGCCTCACTGCAAACCTGCGCCCAGACTTTTGCGTCCGGTTCGATCGCCAGATCGCTCAGCGATCCGTCCCTGGTCGTGCGCGCCCACTCCGCGATGCGCGCCAGTTCCGAGGCTTCAGAAGTTGTGAAAAGTTCGCCCACTTGTTGCAGCGCACGTTCGAGGCGGCGCGGGCAAAGATAATTCTGCCGGCCTTTCATGAGCGCGGCCTCGAATTCGACCGGCAGAACTTTCTTCAGGATCGGAATGTCTTTATCGATCAACTGCTCCTGCAGGTTGATGGTGTGGGTCGAGATGATCGCTTTCTTTTTCTCCTTGATCGCGAAGAGAATGGCGGGCGCGAGATAGGCGATCGATTTGCCGACGCCGGTGCCGGCTTCGACCACGAGATGGCGTTCCTCTTCGAGCGCGCGCGCCACCGCCATCGCCATCGCCTGTTGCTGCGGCCGGAACTCGAAGTTCTTTGCCTTCGCCAGCAATCCGCCCACGCCGAATATCGCGCCGACTTCGTCCACGAATTCGCTGCCGAGAGAATCCTGAAGTGCGATCATCGAATATCCGCGCTAATTTTTCCGGATGAGACTGCTCGATCGCTATGTGCTGCGCAATTTTCTGCCGGCATACTTTTACTGCATCGCGGGTTTCATCTCGATCTGGTTCATCTTCGATATGAGCGACAACATTTCGATTTTTCTCGACCAACGAACGCCGCGCTCGCTCATCGCCACTTATTATCTCACGCAGCTGCCTCAAGTTCTCATGCTTTTGCTGCCGATTTCGCTTTTGCTGGCCTTGCTTTTCGCGCTCGGCCGCATGTCGCGTTCCAATGAAATCGTCTCGATGCTGACTGCCGGCGTTAGCCTTTCCCGCCTCCTCGCGCCGCTTCTCGCGATGGGATTACTCACGGCGGTGGCCAGTGCGCTCCTCAATTATTCGCTGGCTCCGCATGCTGAGTATGCGCGCAAGAAATTGTTGGGAGACCAGAACTCGCCCCGGCGACAGATGGGGCTCTGGGCGCAAATTTTCCGCAATCGCACCGATGACCGCACCTGGTTCATCCAGCACTTCCGGCCCGGCGACAATGTTTTTGACAACGTGCAGATTTTGCAGCAGGACGCGCAGGACAACATCGTGACGGATTACATCGCCACGCGCGTCGTGTATCATCCGGAGACGCGCGCGTGGGAGCTGCAATTGGCCAGGGTGATGTGGTACGATGCCACCGGTAATATCACGCGCACGATGGGTTATGAGTCCCTCACGATCAGCGACTGGAGCGAAACACCGTTTCGCTTGAGCAGCGCCAACCTGCGCGCGGAATACTTGAGCGTGCCGGAGTTGCGCGATTACCTGCACTACAATTCCGATTTCCCCCCCATCCTGCTCGCGCCGTTTGCTACGCATCTACAATATCGCTGGGCCTTGCCGTGGACTTGCCTCGTCATCGCCTTCATCGCCACCCCCCTCGGAGTCGGTTATTCGCGCCGCGGCATTCTCGCCAGCGTAGCGGTCGCGATCGTGCTTGTTTTCGCCATGAATTTCGTCACGCACCTCTTCCTCGCCCTCGGCGAAGGCGCGCGCATTCCTACCTGGGCCGCCGCGTGGTTTCCGATCGCACTCTTCGGCGCGATCGGTCTGGTGCTGCTTTATTTTCGCGCGAGCAATCGCGAGCCGCCGCTGCTGGGACTCTTCGGCGATCGACGTATGGTAGCGCGATGAATCCGCTCGCGAACGAATGGCCGATCAAACATCGCGCCGATGCTTGTGCGCGAACGCAACGTCCATTTCAGCCCGGCGAGCAATTCTATACGCTGCTCTTTCGCGAAGGGGACGGCTATCGCCGCGAAGATCTGAGCGAGGAAGCGTGGGCCGCGCGCAACGAAAACATCCGGCCATTCTCCTTTTGGAAAGCGCGCTACGAACCGCCCCCTGCCGTGCCGCCGGAATCCTTGGGAAAGGAAAACGCCGAAAATATTTTGCGTCGGCTCCTGGCCGAAAACGATCCGTCACACGCCAATACCTGCTACGTGCTGGCCGTCATGCTCGAGCGCAAACGCGTGCTAAAACAGATCAAGACCGATCAAAGTGGAGATCGGCCTGTGTTGATCTACGAACACGCCAAGACGGGCGATGTCCTCATCGTGCCCGACGTGCGCTTGCGACTCGACGAGATCGAGCATGTTCAAAACGAAGTGTCGCAGCTACTCAGGAACGCGACCTAATAATCTCATGACTGCCGCGCTTCCGTGGTTTTCGCCATCCAGTTTTCCGCTCTACCTCGCCCCGATGGC
>JBDUCP010000091.1:0-7193 GCA_040003405.1 Verrucomicrobiota bacterium | reverse complement strand
CCGAGCAGATCGAAGAGCGGCTCAAACGTTATGACGGCAGCGAGACCTCGAGCATGGAGGACATCCTCAAGCAACTTGGCGAGACCGGCGAATTGCTCGCGCTCCGCGGCTCGGACGATCACGCCGCGAATGCCGAGGCGGAAGCGAACGCCACGCCGATCATCCGCTTCGTCGATTTGATTCTCTTCCAGGCGATTCAGGACCGCGCCAGCGACATTCATTTCGAGCCGTTCGAGAACGAATTTAAAATCCGCTACCGCGTCGATGGCGCGCTCTACGAAATGGCCCCGCCCCCGCGCCATCTCGCGCTGCCGGTTATCTCGCGTGTGAAAGTGATGGCGAACATGAACATCGCCGAGCGCCGCCTGCCCCAGGATGGACGCATCCAGAAAAACATCGCTGGGCGTTCCGTCGATCTGCGCGTCTCGACCTTGCCGACGCAATTCGGCGAAAGCGTTGTCTTGCGCGTGCTCGATCGCTCGACCGTAAATCTCGATCTCGAAGCGCTCGGTCTGCCCGATTACATCTTCGCTTTCATCCTCGAGGTCATCAATCGGCCTAACGGCATCTTCATCGTCACCGGCCCGACCGGTTCGGGAAAAACAACCACGCTCTACTCGTGTCTGCGCAAGATCAACACGATCGATTCCAAGCTGCTCACCGCGGAAGAGCCGGTCGAATATGATCTCGAAGGAATCGTGCAGGTGCCGGTTAATGAAGCGATCGGGCTCACCTTTGCGCGCGTGCTGCGGGCGTTTCTACGACAGGACCCGGACCGCATCATGGTTGGAGAAACACGCGATCTGGAGACGGCGCAGATTTCCATTCAAGCGTCGCTCACCGGCCACCTCGTTTTTACGACGTTGCACACTAACGACGCACCCGGGGCGATCACGCGCTTGATCGACATGGGCGTGGAACCGTTCCTCATTTCCTCCACGCTCGAGGCGGTGCTCGGCCAGCGTTTGCTCCGCAGCATTTGCCCGCAATGCCGCTCCACTTATCAGCCTAACGAATCGTTGCTCGCGCAGCTCGGTCTTACGCGTCGCGATATTGGCGAGAAAAATTTCTACTACGGCAAAGGTTGCGACGCGTGCAACCAAACCGGCTACAAAGGACGCAAAGGCATTTACGAGCTGATGAAAATCAGCGATCCGCTGCGCGAGTTGATCAACGAGCGCGCGCCGGCCGTGACGTTAAAAGAAAAAGCGGTCGAGCTCGGCATGGTGACGCTGCGCCAGGATGGATTGCGCAGCATTTTCGCCGGCGACACCACGATCGAGGAAGTTTTGAAATACACGTGAGGTGAAGCACCAAGCACCAACATCCAAGCACCAGAGAAGCCCCTAAGGCCAGGCACCATACGCCGCGGCTAAGCTTGATTCGTGTTTGGAGCTTGGAGCTTGGGATTTGGAGCTTTAGCGTAGCGAATCATGCCTCGTTACAACTACGTAGCCCTCGACTCGCGCGGTCAGGAATCGACGGGCCTCGTCGATGCCGCTTCTACGAACGAAGCAATCGGACAACTGCGCCAGGCCGGTTATTTTCCCACGACTGTTTACGAGGAAGGTCAAGGCGGCGGCGCTGCCGTAAAGACCGCGCGCCGTGCGGCGAAAGTAAAAGCGCCCCGCGCGGAACGCGCCGCACGCGGCAAGAACATCGTTCTCTTCCAGCGCAAATCGGTGAAGCCGAAAACGCTCATGATTTTCACGCGCCAACTGGCCACGCTGATCGACGCCGGTCTCCCCCTGCTTCGCGGCCTCAACGTTCTCGCGAAACAGGAACGCGATGTCGTCTTGAAAGGCACAATCACAAAGCTGGCCGATTCCGTGCAAGGCGGCAGCACCTTTTCGGAAGGTCTTTCGCAGCACCCGCGGCTCTTCAACGACCTCTACGTCAACATGGTCAAGGCCGGTGAACTCGGCGGCGTGCTTGAACTCGTCCTGACGCGGTTGGCCGAGTTCCAGGAAAAAGCGCAGAAGGTCAAAAACAAAGTCGTCGCCGCCATGGTCTACCCGATCATCGTGCTTGTGCTCGCCATGGCGATCATGACGTTCCTGCTCATCTTTATCGTGCCGAAGTTTGAGCAAATTTTTCACGACATGCTCGGCGACAAACCGCTGCCGACGATCACGCTTTTCGTCATCAGCATCAGCAGCTTTATGAAAAATCATTGGGGCATTTTGCTCGGCGCGATCGCGCTGCTCATCGCCGGTTATAAATTCACCGTGCGGACGCGCGCCGGCCGCACCGCGATCGACAAAATCAAATTGCGCGCCCCGCTCTTCGGCGATCTCATTCGTAAAACCTCCATCTCGCGCTTCTCGCGCACTCTCGGCACCCTGGTGACAAGCGGCGTGCCGATTTTGCAGGCGCTCAACATCACACGCGAGACCGCCGGCAACACCGTGATCGCCCGCGCCATTTCGCAAGTGCACGACAGCGTGAAAGAAGGTGAATCAATCGTGCAACCGCTCGAAGCCAGCGGTGCCTTCCCGCCGATGGTCATCAGCATGATCGACGTCGGCGAAGAGACCGGTCAACTGCCGGAGATGCTCTTGAAGATTGCGGAAGTTTACGACGACGAAGTCGATAACGCCGTCGCCGGCCTAACGTCATTGCTCGAGCCAATCATGATTGTCTTTCTGGCGTTGATCGTCGGCACGATTGTCATCGCGCTCTTCATGCCGCTCATCAGCATCATCAGCGGCTTGCAACAGCAGACCTGAGATATCCGGCGACAGAGTTGGCGTACCATTTGAAAGGCACCTCAGCGGCGTTAACGCCCGAGTAAAAGCCGCAAAAAATGCGCGTCGGAAAACTTCCCGCTCTCGCTCTGCCGCACTACAATGAGGTCGAGCGATGGAATGACGTAGAGCCGCTGATAACCGGAGCCGATGCAAGCCACGAGATCGCTTGGCGCCTCGCGGCACAGACACGCGCCGCGCCAGTTTTGCCGCGGCCACTTCAGAGTGAGCATATCTTCGAAATCGAACTCGCGTCCGCCGGGCGCGGCACGGTTGTTCCACCAACCTAACGAGTAAGCGCGGTTGGCAGAGGAGCCGCGCCAGCATTGCGTAAGCGAAGCAGATGAAATAACCGGCGCGCCACCTGTGAGCACCAGCTCTCCTAGCTTGGACCACTGTCTCGCGCTCAACTCCCAACCGGCCGCCAGTAATGGGTTATCCGCGCGATCCTTTAGGTAGCGTTGCGCGCCTAATCCTAGCGGACGAAGGACACGTCGCTCCAGATAATGGGTCGGAGATTCTCGGTGGAGTTTTTCCTTGAGCACCTGGTGAAACACTTGCAGGGCGCTCGGTCCATAGATGAATGATGCGCCGGGATTAGCTACGCTGGGCGCGTCGATGGCAAGCCGATCCCGATCGCCCGGATCGTCATTGTGTAAAAAGAAAAGCGGGTCAAGCCCGGCGGAGAAATCGAGCAGCTGTCGAATCGTTACTTGAGATTTGCGCGCGTCATTGCGCCACGCCGGGATGGTCTCGGCCACGCGTTCGTCAAGATTGAGCAGCCCATCTTCGGCGGCCGCGAGCGCGGCCAAATTCCAAAATGCTTTCGTGCCACTGTAAACCTTGTGCGGCTCCCGCGCGTTTTGTTCGAGTAAAATCTGCCCATGTTGCAGCGCGAGAAAGGACTTGCCTCCCTGTTGAGTAGAGTAAGCCGCCGCAGCGCGCACCGTCCCCAGCGTAATAGCATGTGCTTGGCCGTGAGCTATGCCGACGAGTAGCATTAGAACGAACTTAGAGTTCAGTCGCATATCCGAACCTCGGGTTTAGTTCGCGCATTACTTCATCAGCGTACTTCAAGTCAGCCTCGTCCAAGTAATCTACATAGCCGCCTACCTTGCCGCGTCGCACCTTGTAAGACTCTGGATCGAGCGCATCGCCCGGTCGCAAAATTTTCGAGGCAAAGGCTCCCGCTGTTTCCAGCTTCTTCATGTTACCGAACTCGGAGAAGGCGAGCGCGTGGGCAAAGGCTGTGACATCAGGGGAAGCTTCTCCAATGACTGCCAGTAGCTTGCGAAAATGTTCCGCCGGCTCGGCGTGTAAAGATTCGTAGCGAACCATGGTAAAACCGGCCCGCGCCGAAAACTCATCGAGCCAGCCATTCATGATGCCAACGATGGAGCGCAATCCGAAACGACCATCGCGCAATAAATCACTCGCGCTGGTTTGCTTGATCGTCTGTGGTGTCTCCCGCGTGCGACGGACTAACTGCACATAAAGGGAGACAAAGGCATCGCGCGGATCGCGCACCAGGAGAACGATCGGCTGGCGCGCCAATTCCTTCGCTGGAATAAGATACTTGCCCCGCAAGTGATCCCAGAGCGAAGCCTTGGTGCGTTGCTCAAAGCGGTCGTGGGAAAAAATAATTCGCGGGATGCCCGCCGCATACTTCTCCGGCTCGAGACTGAATGGGTAGCCATCCCGCTGGCAGTAGTAAGAACAAATGAAGGTTCGTACCCAGGTGCGTCCGCTTTTCGGTATGGAGATAACAATTGCGTCGCCACCCGATAACTCCCGCGCGCGGCTGCTGAAGTTCCAGCGCCATTGCCCAAGTCTCATAAGGACGAATGTAGGCCCAGGGCAGCTAGGTTGTAGCTAGGGGCGTTGCAGCGGGAGCAGGCTTCTTCTTCGCGGCTGCTTCGGCCAGTTTGGCGTCCACCGTGGCCGCTTCAACCGGATGAATATGATGATAGTAAGTGTTGGACTTAGCCAGCTCTCCTTTGTCCATAAGTAAAGCATCGAAGCGCTCGCGCTTACTTAACTCGAATACCTTGTCCATCTTGATCGCTTCGAAAGGACATACTTCCACGCAAATCTGGCAGCTCATACAGACCGAGATATCGATGTCAAACGTAGCGGGGTAGAACTGGGATTTACCCAAATAGTCCGGCTTCTTGTCGTCGCTCTTAATTATATAGATGCACTGCGGCGGACATTCCTTCTCGCAGATTTTGCAGGCGACACAGCGCAAACCGGCCTCGGGATCATTGGTATCGAAAACAAGGAAAGGAAAATTGCGATAGTTCTCGGGAAGCGGATTACGTTCTTCCGGATACTGGACGGTAGTTAAACGCTCCTTTTCGAAGTAACTCCCGACAAAGTTACGCAAGGTAACTGCCATTCCATTGAGTATGCCGAAGCCAATCATCACTTGACCGACATCATAGCCGATTCCCTTTTCACGGCGTCAGGAAAATTTTTCCGGTATAGGGATCCGTCACTTCCGCCCCAACCGGGAAGCCGCGCACATCTACGTAACCTTCGTTAGGCGCGAACGGACTGGTGACAAAGCCGTGCTTGCCCGGCACCGGAATGCCATACGGCACATCGCGCTTCCCGCTTTTCGCTGGAGGTGCACTCGCCGCCGGGCGGACCATGGGGGGTGTCGGAGTGGCATGCATCGCCGTAAGGGGAAGCGCTCCCGGTGAGACGGTCGGCGAAGCTGTTGGCGACGCTTCCGGGGAGATCGCCCCTGTTCTGCCACGGCCCCTGGGACGCGGCGTCGGCGACGGTTTTTTCTGCGGATGCGCGATGGAATTCCCGAGCCGTTTAAAAAAATCACCGATCGGATCGGCTTGGGCGGCAGTCCCCGCAAACAACAAACCGCCGATCACAAATCCCGTCAGGAGTTTTTTCATTAATACCGTCATTATTCACTTCGGCTTTCTCGACGCAATGAAATCTAAGCGGCGATCGAAGTTTCGTAGCCTTAGCGCGATCGCCCGCGCGGTCCCCGGCTGGAGGAAAATCCGCGGGGACGCCGGCCGGTGTTGCGTTGGGCAGGCTCACCGCTGCCGCGCGACGAATTTCCCGGAAGTTTCGGTTCCATTTTCGGCATGCCCCGGCCCCGTTCATCTCGCTGCGGTGCGGCTGCGTTGTAATCAAAACCATCCGCGCGTCTCCGCACAATGCCGCGACCGATGAAGCGTTCGAGTGCGCGGAGCGGCCCCTGATCTTCCGGGGTGATGAAGCTGATCGCATCGCCGATCGCCAGCGCGCGCCCGGTCCGTCCGATGCGATGGACGTAATCCTCCGAGTGCATGGGAAAGTCGTAATTCACCACATGCGAAATTCCATCCACGTCGATCCCGCGCGCGGCGATGTCGGTCGCCACGAGCACGCGGACGGCGCCAGATTTAAAATCCTTCAACGCACGCAACCGCTGGTTTTGTGAGCGGTTGGAATGGATGGTGCCGGTCTTGATTCCAGCGCCTTCGAGGCGACGCGCAATCTTATCGGCGCCGTGTTTGGTCCGCGAAAAAACAAGAACGGTATCGAATTGCGGATCGCGGAGGAGATGGAGCAGCAGCGCAGGTTTCAAATGCGCACGCACTTCGAAGGCGAATTGCGTTACCGTTTCCGCCGGGTTCGCGCGGCGACCGATCTCCACAATTTTCGGCGACTGCTGAAACTGATGCGTCAGTTGTTCGATCTCGCGCGAGAGCGATGCGGAAAACATCAGCGTCTGGCGTTTGTGCGGCAGCGCCTTCACGATCTTGCGAATCGGTGGGAGAAAGCCCATGTCGAGCATGCGGTCCGCTTCATCGAGCACGAGAAATTCCACGCCGGAAAGATTAGCTGCGCGTTGATCCATCAAGTCGATTAACCGCCCCGGGGTCGCGACGACCAGCTCGACGCCGGAGCGCAAAGCTTCAATCTGCGGACGTTCGCTGACGCCGCCGAAAACGGTGGCCATGCGCAATGGCAGATGTTTCGCGTACGCGCGCACATTCTCTTCGATTTGCACCACGAGCTCTCGCGTCGGCGCGACGACGAGCGCGCGAGGCCCGCGCCTTGGACCGCCCATTGTGGACGCACTAAGTTTTGTAAGGATCGGCAACACAAACGCTGCGGTCTTACCCGTGCCCGTCTGCGCGATGCCGATAACGTCGTGACCGGCGAGAATGTGCGGGATGGCCGCCACTTGAATGGGAGTAGGCTCAGTGTAACCCGCCTCCTGCACCGCCTGCAAAATGGCGGGGGAAAGATTCAGCGCGCGAAAAGGCATAGGTGCGGACTATCGCCCGTTAGGCGTTTTTCGCACGTGTTCTTCTCCTATGCGGAAACCTGCGCGCCGACCGTTACAACGCCGCTTGCTCCTGGCGCAATTTGCGACGGCGCAGTTCCATCGCCCATAGACCGGCGATGGTGAGAATGTCGCTGGTGAGG
>JBDUCP010000090.1:0-7232 GCA_040003405.1 Verrucomicrobiota bacterium | reverse complement strand
GATCGTTGATCAACATCAGGATCGTTTTGCCGCGAACATCGACATCCTTGTAATCGTCCCAGCCGTATTCCGGCGCGACGACGCCATAGCCGACAAAAACAATCTCGGAGTTCGCGACTTTTACTTCCTCGCGCAGCCGCGCGGACGAAGCGACGTAATCATCCGGGAATTTGAGCGCCATCGTCTGGTCGCCGACGGTGAAAAAAGCCGTCGGCGTCGTCGTAATGCCGGCGAGCGGAACTTCCTGCGTGTAGCTGCCATTCGGATTTCCCGGCTTCAGGCCTAACGACTTGAATTGGTCGCTGATGTATTTAACCGACAACTCCTCGCCTTTGGAACCTGGTGCCCGGCCCTCGAATTCATCGGAGCTCAACACTTTGACGTGTTGCAGAAGAGCGGCGGGAGTGATGGCATCCCTTGCTGTTGTTGATGGCTGCTCGGCTGCCATAGAAATGACCGGCAGAATTAGAGGAAGGAAGGTCTTGAATCTCGAGATCATCGGCTCTCCTGCGAAGGGCCGGTGGGCTTCTGATTTTTGTCCTGACCAGCAACGCCGATTTTTTTCAGAAACGGCTGCACCGATTGTTTGCGGCCAAGAAATTTTTCGATCGACTGCGTGACATCGCGCGAATCACCCGGCTCGTAAATTTCCCTGCGCAAACGCATGCCGGCTTGTTTGTCGCGATAACCGTCTTTCGCCGATTCGAAGACGGTGGCCATATCCGCCGCGATGGCATCGGCCCAGGCATAACCGTAATAACCGGCATCGTAGCCGTTGAGATGGCCGAAGTAAGTGACGAATGTCGTACTCGGATCGATGGGCAGAAAAACTTTTTCGAGCACCGGATTCGAGATGGCGACGCAATCATAGGGCGCGTCTTCGGAATGCCGGTCGTGCAAAGCGAGGTCGAGCAATGCAAAGGCGAACTGTCGCCGATAATACAATCCGGCCGTCGCCAGTTTCGCGTCGTTCATCTTGCTGATGATTTCGCCCGGAATTTTTTTTGTCGGGTCGCGATAATCGGCCGCAAAAGTATCGAGGACCGTTTTGTCCCAGACCCAATTCTGCAACATTTGCGACGGCGCTTCGACGAAATCGCCCGGCACATGCGTGCCGGCGAAGCGTGCGTGGTGAGCGCGCGTCGTGATTGCGTGCAGCACGTGGCCGAATTCGTGGAAGAGCGTCTCCACATCGGAATGCGTCATCAGCGACGGCTGGTCCGCGCTGGGCGGCGGGAAATTGCAAAGCAATGCCACTGTCGGGCGTTGATATTTTCCTTCGGGCAAAAGTTTGCCACCAATGATTTCGAACATGGCGAAGTGATTGAATTTTCCTTCGCGCGGGAACAGGTCGAGATAGAACAAGCCGAGCGGTTCGTTCGTGGCCGCGTCATTCACGACGTAGAGCTGCAAATCTTCAATCCACTTGAAGGGCGCGTCGATTTTTTCGAACTGCAGGCCAAAGATGCTTTGGTAAACCTCGAACATCCCCTCAAGCACTTTCGGGAGCGGGAAGAAAGCGCGCAGCGCTTCCTTATCGACGGTAAACTTCTGTTTCACCAGTTGGTTGGCGTAGTAGCGCCAATCCCAAACCGCAATCCTGGCGTTGGGATCGTTCGTCTCGGTCGCCTTCATTTTTTGCAGCTCGGAAATTTCGGCGGCGAATTTCGGCTGAATTCCCGTCACCAGATCGCCGATGTATTTCTTCGCGCCCGCGCCCGATTTTGCCATTTTGATCTCGGTCTGGAAATCATCCCACGATTTGTAGCCGAGCCGCAGCGCGATCTTGTTGCGCGAGGCCAGCATTTGATTGAGCACCGCCACATTCGTGTCTTTCGCCAGCGAGTCGCGAGTGACGTAAAGTTTTCGGCGCGTTGCTTCGTTCTTTGCGTTTTCCTGCACGGTGTTGAATTGCCAGGTCACATTCGCCGTCACCGTGTAAGCGTCGTCGCCGGTCTTGACGCCGGGCGAGGCAAGAAAACTTTCCGGCAAGCCATCGAGCTCGGCTTTGGTGAAAATAACGGGCGCTTTGGCCTTCACGATGTTGGAATCGAAATCGGTGCCAAGTTTCGCCAACTGCTTGCGCAATTCTTCCACTTCCTTGCGTTTCTCCGGCGGCAGCTCCAAACCAGCGCGGCGATAATCGCGCATCGTTTCATCGAAAAGTTTTTTGTCTTCGCCGGAAAGTTTCGGTTTGGTCTGCGCGAACGCTTTCATCGCCTTGTAAACATCTTCGCGGTAGTCGGTGCCCACAGCCCAATCCTGGAACATCTTCACCGCGTTCTCGGCCGCCGTGCGCATCGCCTCGTTCGTGTTCGATTCCTTAATGATGGTCGCCTTGTTGGCGGCGATGTTGGCTTCGTACCCGAGATCGTCCAGCGCCACGACGGTGCTCTTGAACGTGACCTTCTTCAGGTCTTGCGCGCCGATCTGATCGAGCGCTTTGTTCGCTTTTTCGAGCGCGCCCTTCATCATCGCATCGACTGCTTCCGGTGTTTGTTCCCAGTCTGGCAACGTTAAAAGCGAATTTCCTTTTGCGGCCGCGGCGCGAAAATCGTCGAGCGATTTCGTTTCAACGGCGACGAGATTCAGACTGGAAAAAGCGAGGGCGATTAATGCCAAATAAATTGATTTCATAATTGATCCGCAGAGTTACAGATTCACGTCGAGGACGGAAGGAATTTCAGTGCATCCGCTGTTTCATCCGCTTGCCAAGCCCTGGTTTCATACGCAGGCTGGTGTTGATCCTAGGCGAAAATATACTGGCTCGACCGCTGTGATCCAAAAATTCTTTCTCGCCTTCATCCCTGTGTTTGTCGCGGTCGATGCGATTGGCCTCGTTGCTATTTTTGCCGGCCTCGGCGCGGAGGCATCGCCGGAAAAACGCAAGCATCAAGCCTTTCTCGGAATCCTGACTGGTCTTTGCGTTGCGGTTGCTTTCATCTTCCTGGGCAAAATCATTTTCGCTGCGCTTGGAATTACGGTCGCGGATTTTCAAGTTGGCGGCGGGTTAATCTTGCTGGCATTGGCCGTGCGTGAGCTGGTCGGCTTTGGTCCTCACGATCGCGGCGGCGGCGAAGAATTTGGGATTGTGCCGCTGGGCATGCCGCTCATTGCCGGGCCGGCTTTACTCACCGCGCTGCTTATTTTGATCGACAGCGTCGGCCTGCTCTACACGCTCGTGTCCTTGCTGGTGAACCTCGCCATTGTGGCGGTGGCGCTTTGTAACGCCGATCGTTTTACGCGCTGGATGGGCAGCCAGGGTTTGCGCGGCGTTTCGAAATTGATCGCACTTCTGCTCGCCGCCATCGCCATCAGTTTGATCCGTCGGGGCTGGCAAGTGCATTGAACGTGACGGCATTTTTTTCCGCACGGCATCGACTTGTCGCCGTCGTAGTCGTGATTCTGGCCATCTACGCGTGGGAAGCGCACGCGCGCCGACAGTTCAATCCGACGCCGGCCAGCCAGGGCGACCAAGGCGCGTACCTCGCCTTTGCGCGGCAGATGCAGGAAAGCGGTTACACCGCCGTAGGCGAACGCAATCGCATGCCGGTCTTCCCATTCTTATTGTCTCTCATCCATCGGCCAGGAGTGAACGAGGAGGAATCTTTGGCGCGTGCCCAGGCCTTTAACGTCAATCTCTCGATCCTGCTCTTGCTGCTGTTGTTTTTTTTCTTTCGCAAAGTTTTCCCGCCCTTTTACGCGGTCGCACTGCTCGTCAGCACGGCCTTCGGTGTGTTTTTGTATCGCGCTCCGCTCGCGCAGTGCGAAGTGCTGTTTTACTGCCTCACTTTCTGCGCGTTTTTTCTGCTCGCGCGAATGTTGGTAACCCCGCGCTGGTGGGTCGCCTCTCTCAGCGGCATTGCACTCGGCGCTGCCTACCTGACCAAAGCGTCTATTCTGCCCGCGATAGCCCTCTGGTCGGCGCTGTTTGCTGCGCAAACTATCTGGCAACGGCCGCGTCGGTTATGGCAGCGGTTCGGATTGCTCGCGCTGGTCCTGTTCGTATTCCTGGTCGTCATTTTCCCCTACATCCGAACGAGCAAGCAGCTGTACGGACAATATTTTTTCAATGTGAATTCCGCCTTCGTCATGTGGTGCGATTCCGCCGAGCAAGAATGGGCTTTCTTTAGATTGTATCAGGCCCACGGCGGACTAACTGGCATTCCATCCGATCAAATCCCGTCGCCAGCGAACTACTGGCGGCAACATTCTCTGGCGCAAATGGCGCAACGTCTCGCGCACGGTGTATGGCATCTCTCTACGCAACATGCCTTGGCGCTGGGCTATTATAAATTCCTCTTCGCTCTCGCCATCGCTATTGCCATCCTGTGCGTACGTCATTGGCGGCGGCTTCTCGAAATCATCGCGCAACAGCCCTTCGCCGCGGTCTTTTGTCTCCTCTTTCCTTTGCTTTACCTGCTTCTCTTCGCCTGGTACGAGGCGATCGTCAGCGACACGCGATTCACGCTCATGCTCTTCCTTCCCGTCATTTTTAGCGCTTCGGTTCTTGCCCTTCGGCTCGGCCGGGACCGCTCCTTCGCGCCGTTGCTCGCTGGCATCCTCATTTCCCTGGCGCTAATCGATATTGCTTACAACGGCTTCCGCGCGTTGCCGTAGAGTCCGCCGTCTCGCGGCCCCTACGATTAAAACGTTCCGCTGCGCAGCATCACCAGCGTGCAGCCTTCCACCACCTCTATGCCAGCTTCGCGTGCTTTCGCGGCCAACGCATCGTTCTCCGCGCCCGGATTCATGATGATACGGCGCGGCTTTGCCTTAATGATTTCATCAGTCAGTGGAGTTGAGCGCGCTTGGCCCAGATACAGCGTCACCGTATCGACCGCATCAGGCACGTCCGCGATTAGGGCATAACATTTTTTGCCCAGAATCTGATCGAACGCCGGATTGATCGGAACCGGCCGATGTCCGTATTCCTGCAACAACTCAATTGCTTTGTAGGCGTAACGATCCGGTTTGGGCGAAGCGCCAAGCACGGCGACGGTTTCGGGATGGCGACTATCTTTCATCTTGTCGCCTAAAAGCTTACCCGCACTTCCGTGCGCAGCTACTGCACCAACAGCAGGAGCAGCAATTGCCCATCGCCGACTTGCGGGCCTTTGATGACAAGCGGGCTGCTCTTGCTCAACTTCGCTTCGGTCTCGAGGAGCATGTTTTTTTCCTGAAACAATTTCAGGTTGAGCAAATAGCCGGCACTGGTCTCGCCTTTGGAATCGACATGAAGCGAAAAGTATTTGCTGGAGGCGAGCCAATCCTCGGTGCCGCTGACCAGGGTGGTTCGGGACTGGCCGATCACTTTGAAATGGTTATAGCCGAACAATTCGCGGAGAGTGTTCTGGAAGCGATTCAGCTCGGGCGGCACGGCTTCGGGCTGCACGGCGTTGGTCGCGATGACGAGGCCGCTCCAGACCATCTGCGCGGCGCGCGCGGGCAGGCTGCTTCCGAGCATCAGAGCCAGACCGAGGCCGAGCGAAAGAAAGGCGCGCCGATGCATGGGATTATTTGGCGGCGTATTCGGACGGGAGCGATTGCAAGCCATCGACCCACAGCACTGTGACTTTGTCGTCCTTCGTTTCGAACATGGAGATGGTGGCATTCGGACTAACGGCGGGATCGACCCGGGCGTTGAGAATTTGGGAAAGATATTGCGACTGATTGCTGCGATCGGTTTCGCGCATGACGAAAAAGGTGCAGACGGCAAAAATGGCGAGCGAGGTGGCGCCGGCCCAGACCAGTCGTCCGATTGGCCACCAGGCGCGGCCGGTATCTTCTTTCTCGGGCGCCGCGGTGGCGCGCGCATCGCTTTCGATCCGCTGGCGCAGTTGATGATGGAAGAATTCTTCATTCCCCATGCTGCATTCGGCCAAGTGTTCTTTTAGAAACGAGCGGAGTTTCAGCGCGTCGTTCTTCTCCGCCTCGGCGGCGGCTTTATCCGGCAGCGAAGCTTCGAACTCGGCCAGTTCTTTTCCACTCAGCTCACCGTCGAGCCAGGCCGTCCACTTTTCTTCAAACGTTTTCATAAAGGTCTCGCAATAGATTCTGCAATTTTTTGCGCGCATAAAACAAGCGCGACATGACCGTGCCGATGGAGCAGCCGAGCGCCTCGGCGATCTCGTGATACTGCATATCTTCTGTCTCTTTCATTAAGATGACGGCGCGATGTTCCGGCGAAAGCTGCTGGATCGCCTGGTCGATGCGGGTGCGGATCTCGCGGCGTTCCATGCGCTGATGCGGGAGCGCGTCGGCCCTCGGCACGGTGCGCGAGGCGGGATCGATTTCGCGCAGTTGCACTTCATCATTAAACTCGGTGCCGGAGCCTTTGACTTGTTTTTTGCGCAGCCAATCGATCGTGACGTTGGTGACGATGCGGTAGAGCCAGGTGTAGAACGACGATTGGCCGCGGAAGCGGGCGATCGATTTCCACGCCTTCAGGAAACTATCCTGCGCCAGATCCCAGGCGTCCTGCTCGTTATGTACCATGTTATAGATCATGCCAAAAACCCGTGTGCGGTAACGGCCCACCAGCTGGTCGAATGCTTCGGTGTCCCCGGCCTGGCATTGCTTTACCAGATCAAGTTCCGAGACATCGGCTTTTGCCGGAGTCGCTTCCCTGTGCATGATTGGACGGAGGGGCCGGCTATTTCATTCAACGCCAGCTCAGAGGCGGCCGAAGCGCCGGAACCACTCGCCCCGGTATTGCCCCATGAGGGTGATAATGCCGTCGCGCACTTCGAAAAGGCGTTTTTGCAGGACGCCGTGCTGCCGGGGAGAGAGAAATTGTTCGGCAAACAATTGCGCGCCCGCCTCCATCGCCATCGTGATCGCCTTCAGCGCGCGCTTGAGATACGCGATCGTCATGCCGATTTCATCGACGTCGTCGTCGCTTAATGCTGCGGCCAGTTTCGCGCTGGCGAGTGCGGTGTGGGTGGCCAGCCTCACCGCCGCCGGTTCGTTTTGCAGGGCCGTTTCATGATCGAAAAGTTGATCGATCCAGACGGTCAGGCCCAAGGCTGCGCGATAGAGACTATGGTCTTCGAAGCCTTCGACCGATGAAAGAAAATCGCTCGGCGAAGTAGCCGGCGCATCGTCCGCGTTTATCTCCGCCGCGAGCAGCGAATCGACTTCATCGCTCCACTCCTCCTCCTCGCTTAGCAACTGCGTCCAACCCATTTCGCGAGCGATGATCTGGTCGCGCTGCGGATGATCGAGATACT
>JBDUCP010000089.1:0-7245 GCA_040003405.1 Verrucomicrobiota bacterium | reverse complement strand
TCATTCGGCCAAACGCGCGCTCGAAACAAAATCTCATCAACCGGGATGCCGGTGCGTTGAATGCGAATTTTTTCCGGCGAACACCCAATTTCCATTAGGGCATTGGCGAGCGATTCCGACCGCGCGAAAACGAGCTGCACCGCTTCGAGCATTTGTTTTGCAGCCGCGCGATAATTTGGTTTTTCCAAGTCCACCATCACATCCGCGCCGTGAAATGAAACGACGGAAGGCCGATCCCAGGCGCAAATGAGCGGCAGGAGATGCACTGCAATATGGCCGAAGTAAATGTGGAGGAGTTCCGCCCGGGCCCCCTCGAGAATGCGGATGAGCGAGTCCGTTTCGCGCTTCGAAATCTGCCATGGCGCGGTGCGGACTTGCCTGTACCAAAATCGCCGGGCGAAACGCAGCGCGGGTTTGCGCACCACAGCGATGCGCTCGAATGGAAATCGCTCCGCCTCTTCGCGCTTCTGCGTAATGACGAAAGGATTTACGCGCTGGAGCGACGTGATCTGCCGGTAGATGTGCAACATCTCCGGCTTCAAAAATGTCGCGCAATAACACGCGACCACCGGCCGTTGCGCCGCCGGCGCGGAACGGTCAGTTGCTTCCGTCAAAATCGGAATTCGAAAAACTTAATGCCTCTCCACTTGGCCGGATCATTTTGATCATAAACAATCGCTTCCTGCGAGGTGCCGTATTTGCGCGGCGCAAGCGGATTCAACATTTGCAGCGGGTTGCCGCCACGAATCGCACGCGGAATGACGCCGGTCACACTCGGCTCGAAAATGGGCGGCGCCGGCCGCTCGCGGGGTTTCGAGCGGGCGTGCGTGATCCGGGCGGAGTAGGTTTCGGCGACAGCCGGGGTCACGGCGGCAGCGATCAACAGTGTGGCGAGCAGGTATTTTTTCATGGTTATTATTTGTTAGGCGCGCTGCAAGTTCTTGCCGGCACGGACGCCTGAGCGCACAATTATAGAAGGATGGACTATCTTGAAAAGGCCAGACGTGTTCTCGACATAGAAATTTTTGAGCTGCAACGGCTGCGCGAGCGCTTGAATGAGGATTTCTCCCGCGCGGTCGAGTTGATCAAACAAGCAGTCGAAGCGCGAGGAAAAGTCGTGGTGCTCGGTGTGGGCAAGTCGGGGCACATCGGGAATAAAATCGCCGCGACACTCACCAGCACGGGTTCGCCGGCCGTGGTGCTCGATTCATTGAACGCGCTGCATGGCGATCTCGGGATGGTTTCGGACGGCGACGTAATCCTCGCTTTGAGCGCGAGCGGCGAGACGGAAGAACTGCTGCGCATTCTGCCCGCCATCGCGCGCTTCCAGGTAAAGATCATCGCCGTTTGCGGCGACGCGAAATCGAGCCTCGCGCAAAATGCGCACGTCTTTCTCGACGTGAATATCGAGCAGGAAGCGTGTCCGCTGAATCTCGCGCCAACTTCCAGTACCACCGTCATGGTCGCGCTGGGCGATGCGCTGGCGATGGTCCTGCTCGAAGCGCGCGGATTTCAGAAAGAGGATTTCGCGCGCTTCCACCCTGCTGGAATGATCGGTCGCAGCCTGCTCCTGCGCGTGCACCAAATCATGCGCCCTCGCAATGCGTTGGCGATGGTCGCTCCAGATGCGCCGATTCACAGCGTGTTGAAAGCGATGACGGAAGTGCGCGCTGGAGCAGCCGTCGTGGCGGATGAAAACGGCCAGCTACTCGGCATTTTCACGCATGGGGATTTTGTGCGTCACTTTCAATCGGACCCCAAAATCGCGGAACGTCTCGTGGGCGATTTGATGACGCTCAATCCGGTGACGGTTCATCAGGACAAGCTGGCCGTGGAGGTTTTGAACCTGTTGGAACGCCATCGCATCGACGATCTCGTGGTGGTGGACGATGACCAAGCGCCTGTCGGCATGATCGATTCGCAAGACCTGACGAAGCTGAAGCTGCTCTGAGTGCCGCTTGTAAAACTTCACGGTCTCAACTATCAACTCCTCATGGCTGCTGCGAACGATCTCCGAAAAGGACAAGCGATAAAATACAATGGCAACACCGCCATTGTTGTGGAAGTGAATCATCGCACGCCAGGAAATCTGCGCGCGTTTGTGCAGGCGATCATTCGTTATATCAACACCGGAAAAAGCGCGGACGTGCGCTTCGGCTCGACCGATAAAGTGGAGTTGGTCGAGATCGAACGGAAACAGGTTGAGTTCAGTTACAAGGATAAGAACGGTTACCATTTCATCGATCCGGAAACGTACGACACGGTCGATCTTCAGGAAAATTTGCTCGGTGATACCAAAGATTATCTCGTCGAAAATCTTTCCGTGCAGGTCCTCTACGCTGAAGGCAAAGCGGTGCAGGTCGAGTTGCCTTCCTCCGTCCATCTGAAGGTGATTGAAGCGCCGGAAGGCCTGCGTGGTGACACCGCTTCAAACGTGACGAAACCTGCGGTGCTCGAGACAGGAAAGACGGTCAACGTCCCGCTCTTTATTCAAGAAGGCGAAACGGTGAAGATCGATACCCGCACCGGGTCCTACATGGGTCGAGCCTAACGAATCAAAAAAATGCGGGCGCTCCATCGATGAATCGCCGCCCGAAAGTCCGTCACAGAAGCAAGCCGGCCAGTCGCGTCAAGATCGCGCCCTACGTCGTCCCAACCACGCGGAAGGGGGTCGAGCCCAACCCGTTGATGGTTCCGACACGCTGGGTGAAATTCATCGTCGCGCTTTTTCTGCTGCCGCTCTGCGCCGTTCTCAGCCAGACGTTTTTTACCGTCTTCGCCCGCGCCACCGTCACGCAACGGCTCTGGGCTGGTGAAGAATTTTGGTTCTTTACGTTAGGCGGCGTCCTCTGGCTGATCGCGTTTTTTGGTTTGCCGCGGCCGCTGCTCGTCTATGTCTTCGGCCACGAACTGACCCACGCCTTCTGGGTGCTGCTTATGGGCGGACGCGTCAGTCGCTTCCGCGTGGGACGCTCCGGCGGTCACATCATTACCAACCGCAGCAATTTCTGGATCGCGCTCGCGCCCTATTTTTTTCCTCTCTACAGCATCATTTCCATCGGCCTTTACGGACTACTCAGCCTATTTCTGAACGTCCAACCATACGGTCGGTTGCTCTACTCCATCATCGGCGTGACGTGGGCGTTTCACTTCACCTTCACCTGCTGGATGATCCCGAAAAACCAAACGGACCTGACCGCGCACGGCACATTTTTTTCGCTCGTCGTCATCTACCTGATGAATCTGCTTTTGCTCAGTTGCCTGCTGGTGCTTGCCTCATCTCAGATCACCTTTGCCGGTCTCGGCAAGGACTTGTTGATCAACATCGGAGCTTTCGCGCATTGGATCGGCGAATTGTTCGATCGTTTCAGTCGCGGCGCGGCGCGCTCGTGACGTTGCTGTAGGCGGCGAACGGCAACGTGGCCAGCGCTTCGGCGAGCGGCAAACTTCGACCGTCGATCTGAAGCTCCCGCTGGGAAAGAATCTCGCGTGCGCCTTGGAGAGAAATTGTATCAGGGAATTCTACCGTCGTATCCTGCCAGCGGTCACCGAGTGGCGGAAATCCGACGCGCGAAGAAAGTCGCGTCGCTAAAACGGCGAGCCACTCGCCCTCGTGTTGTCGCACGAAACCGACGCAACAATCAGCCAACGTTCCGCGCGCGATGAGCGGTAGATAATCCCCTTCCTGAAACAACGCGGCGTGTTCGCGCCGGAAACACAGCATTCGCTGCACGAGAAACAGCTTGATGCGCCCATCTGGCCAGTTTTGCATTAGCTCTTCCGCGCTCGCAGCGGACAAGGCCTCGAGCATTTCGCGCCGCCGGCGGTAATCGACCAGTTGCCGATTATCCGGATCGACCAAACTGAAATCCCAAATCTCGTTGCCCTGATAAATATCCGGCACGCCGGGCGCCGTCAGCTTCAATAATGTTTGCGAGAGGGAATTGATCGCCCCGAGCCGCGCGATCTCTTCCGCCATGGGCAGGAAGGCCGGCACGAACTTATTTCGCGGCGAATCCTCCAGAATTTTTGCGACGAAATCATTCATGGCCTGGTCCCACTGCTCGTTAGGCTGGATCCAACTGGTGTTGAGTTTCGCCTCCTTCAAGGCCTTGGCCATGTAGGCCTGAATCCGACTAATGTAGCTGCCATCGACCGACCGCCCCGGTTGGCCTAACGAGTTCATGGGCCACGTCCCGAGCAGCGTTTGGTAAAGCAAATATTCTTCGTTCCCATCGGGCGCCTGCGTGTCGTCAATGGCGCGTTTGGCCCGCCGGTTGATCGATCGCCAGCGCGGCAGAGCCTGTCGCCAGGTTTGTGACAGTTCGGAGATCGCTGCCATCCGCGCGCGCACGTCTTCGCTGCGCTTGGTATCGTGGGTGGAGGTCGCGAGCAACGTCGCCGGCCACGTGCGTCGCATCTCGTCATTACGCGCGTGAAATGCCTCCATCGTTAGGCCGAAGCGCTGCGGTTCACCCCCCACCTCATTGAGCGCGGCCAGTCGGTTGTAGATATAAAAAGCGGTGTCCTCCAAACCCTTCGCCATGATCGGCCCGGTGCATTGTTGAAATTTCAAAACGAAATGGGTGTGGGCCGCGCGCGCTTCCTCATCCAGATTTTCCGGAAAGCGAAAAAGGAGAATGTCGCGCAGAAAATTGAAGACCGATTCTTCCATGCCAGGATTGCGACGCCTGGCGGCGACGACGGCGCGCTCGATCACCTCGCGGTCGTCGTTACTGACCGGACGTCCCCGCGCGAGGTAGGTGCGGTAAACCGGGAAACAAGCGATCGTCTCGCGCACCGCGTCGGCCAGCGCGTCGTGGGTGAAATCGCGGTACCAGCGATTTTGTTCGGAAAGCCGATCGAGCATGCTGCCGAGAACAGCAACGTCATTGGCCAGCGACAGACGCATAACCAGCAGCTTCTTCGCATAAGCCAGATGGCCGAAATGCATCGAGTGGCCGATGAAACGATGGAACGTTTTCGTGATCGCGGCTTCCGCCGATCCATCCACCAGCAAACCCGCTACGGCATTCGCAAAATCATAGCCGGTCGTTCCATGCACCGGCCAATCGCTCCGCAATTTTTCCGGGCCGGATAAAATTTTTTCGACAATCAGATACAGCGCGCGGCCATCGTCGGGCAAGGGCAGCGCGAGCGTTTTGGCGCAACGGCGCTGCACTTTCTCGAAGTACTCGTTAGGTAAGTAAAGCCCATCGGGATGATCAATGCGCAGACCGGTGACCGCGCCCTTGCCCACCAGTTGGAGAAGCAACTTGTGTGTCGCGTCGAAGACCTCCGGCCGTTCCATGCGGATGGCCGCGAGATCATTCACATCAAAAAAACGGCGGTAGTTAATTTCCTCCGCCGCCACGCGCCAGAAGGCGAGCCGGTACGATTGATCGTTCAGCAGCGCATCGAGAGGATCGAAGCTGCGCGAATCGCCCGGCGTGCCATTGATTTGCGCGACCGCTTTTTCGATCGCCTCCAGAACAGCCGGCGCCTCCGCGCAGCGCCGTTCGAGACGACGCTTGATGACCTCTTTTTCACGGACGCGCACGGCGATTCGTTTCGGATCAGTTTCGGTCCGCTTCGGCAAATACTCGAGGGCCGTGCGGATGCTTTGCAGTTCCAAATAAAAGTCCTCGTGCTGATGCGGCGCGAGGATGGCGAGGGCCAGATCGATAATGAACCGGTAGGTGCCCGGCGCGATGGGAAAGAGGTGTTCATAATAATGCAGCGTGAACGCGCCAGCGCGATACTGGACCTGCAACTCCCCGCGCTCGAGGACGCGTCCGTATTGATCGCCCAGGATCGGCAGCAACACTTTGTCCCGCAAATCCTCCTTTATGGGATGCCACTCGATGTCGAAGAACGGCGCATAAACCGAGCTCGGCCCGTTTTCGAGCACATCGCTCCACCAACGGTTCAGCGGCTCGCCCACGCCCATGTGGTTCGGGACAAAATCGAGAATTTGCCCCATGTCGTGGGCCTGAAGCGCCGCCACCCAGGCGTCGTATTCCGCGCGCGAGCCGATCGCCGCATTCAGTTTGTTATGATCGGTGATGTCGTAGCCGTGCAGACTCTCAGCGCGCGCCTGGAAGTAAGGCGACGCGTAACAATCGCTGATGCCTAACGAGTGCAAATACGGCACGATCTCGCACGCCTGCGCAAAAGTGAATCGCCGGTTAAATTGCAACCGGTAGGTCGAAGTCGGAATGCGCACTACTTCGTTCACGAGAGGCGAAACTTAGCATCCGCGGCGTTCTCGCGATACTGCGCAGCTACCGAACAACGCCGGCTGTTAGTAGATCGTCTTCGGTTCAGGACCGGCCAGCAATTTCTGAAAACGCTGATTGCTGCGCAGAGGGTCCCACACCCAGCGCCATTTCAGATCATTCAGCGTCATGTTGTGGGTCGTGCCCTCCTGCACTTCACACGGCACGGTCAAGAGATGCTCGATCAGATCGAGGGCCTTCTCTGTTTCGCCCGTATGCGCATAGACCAGCGCGAGCGCCGCCGACATTCCGTTCTTCTCGACCGCGCTGGACGCGCCCTCCACCGCGTCAATTGCGCCCATCGCTTCGCGAATTGCTTCCTCTTTGCGCCCGAGCAACGCGTGGATCAGCGCCAGATCAGCGAGTGCTCTCGCGTCCGAATCCATTCCGGTGCGCGTCTTCGGCGCCCGGATTGCCCGCTCCGCAGCTTGCAATGCCTCTTCCCTGAAAGGAGGAGCGCTCCCATTCGCGACCGCGAGAAGCGCCTCGTGAAATGCTTTCGGTGCAATCTCGAAGAAGTCGTTTAGTGCGGACGTATCCGGTGGAACCTGGGCGAGGTAGCGTGCGGCGCTGGCGTAGTCGCGCTCAAACATCGCCGTCTCGAAGCGTTCGAAGTCGAGCCGCGCGGCTGACGCCGTTCCGCCGTCCGCTTCCTCCGCCGTCGCTTTCTTCAGCACATCGATATTCCCGCCGAGTCGGAACTCATCGCAGGCCCGGCTCCATCGTGAAACGAAGAATCCCGGCCCGCGCCCGGATGAAACAATCGCACGCCGATCGAATGCCTCGATGGCATGAGGCCAGTCTCGCAACCATCGATAAGTCACGACCAGGAAAGTGCGGACGCGAGCGTTGTCGGGATTGATCGCTTCAGCGCGGCGCAAAGCCTCGATGCGCTGGCGAAACTTGTTCTGCCGCTTGTACACGAACGCGGCGATAAGCTGCGGCTCCGCAGAATTGGGCGCCAACT
>JBDUCP010000088.1:0-7260 GCA_040003405.1 Verrucomicrobiota bacterium | reverse complement strand
GATGAAGAAGTCTGGCGCGCGGCGGAAGCGGCGAATGCGCGTCCCTTTATCGATCGGCTGGCGGACGGCTTGAACAGCAAGGTGGGGGAACGCGGGGTGAAATTGAGCGTGGGCGAGAAGCAACGGCTGTCGATTGCGCGCGCGTTACTAAAGGATCCGCCGATTCTCATTCTCGATGAGGCGACCGCCAGCGTGGACACGACGACCGAGCGCTTGATTCAGGAAGCGCTCGAACATCTGATGTCGCATCGCACTTGTTTTGTGATCGCGCATCGGCTTTCGACGATTCTGCGGGCGGATCAAATTTTGGTGCTGGAGCGGAGCCGCATCATCGAGCGCGGCACGCACGCGTCGCTCCTGGAACTGGGCGGGAAATACGCGCGGCTTTGGGAACACACCTTCCTGGCAGAAGATGAAAGAAGCGTCCAACTTGCCGCCGCTGTTTCGGCCTAACGAACGCTACGATTTCGCCGCCAGCTCGCGGTACTTTAACTCCAGCGCGCGATTGCGTTCTTCGGCTTCTAGCAAAGCGCGGCGTTCCTCGCGCAAACTTTGTTCCAGGTCGCGGATTCGATCCTGCACATTGATGGCCATACCGCTGGCCGGAGGCGCGGCCAAAGTTTCCCCCATGGCCGCATCTACTACCTCGACCTGCGGCTGAAGAACCAACGACAGGTCGGCAATCGCCCGGCGCGTGCCATCGCATGAATTGATAATCAAAGTTTGCTCGTTGATCTCACCGAGTCGCATGAATTCCTGGATCGCCCCTAGTGTGGTCGGACCGTAATAACGCTCACTCGTCAGCTCGACCAGCCAATCCATCTGCAGCTCGGCCAGCATCGGCGCCTTCATCCATGTGACTTGATCGGTCGAGATCGAATCGTGCGGCGCGACCTGTGCGGAAAAGGCCCAGCGCGCCAGCTGCGCGAAGGGCAGCGGGCCAAAAATCTCGCCGTCGTCGTGCTTGCGCAAAAACCAATCCTGCGCGGTCGGGGCTTCGATCATTCGTTAGGCGAAGGTGCCGGTGAAACCGCCGCGGCCGCGGGAATCATGATCGTCTGGCCGATCTGTAGTTTCCGATCGTTCTCGATGTGATTAAACTTCTGCAATTCTTCCACGCTCACCTTGTGCATCTTGGCGATGGAAGTCAGCGTCTCGCCCTTCGCGACGAGGTGACTGTTGCCGGCCTGCGTCGGTTTCGGCGTTTCTGGATTCGAGGCCGCCGCAGCGGGCGGTGGCGTCGCTTCGCCAATCATTACACCCGGCCGGGCGGCAGACATGCGCTGCTCCAATTTCAAAATTTGTTGCGAGAGCGCGTCGATTTTCGCACTTTGCTCATCCACTTTCTTGGTCAGAGCTTCGAGTAACATCTTGTTCTCCCCAGCCTCCGATGCAGAGGGAGGCGGCGTCTGCGCGAAGGCCGCCGGACACAGCATCACCGCCATAAGTAGAGAAAGAACGGAAATGGTGAGCGGCTTCATGCGGCCCATCTTGGCATCGAGATGAATGAGTGGCAAGCACGCGCGCGCAGGCCGCACGCTTCGCCGAGTGGGATCGCCCATCTTGCCTTTTAAAGATTTGTCTCTAGTTTTTTTCATGCCAGAGCGCGTTCAAAAGCCGCCTATGCCGTGGGGGCCGAAGCAGGGCGATGGAGACGGGCCGAAATCGCCGGACATCTCCCGGCCGGACACGCGCGATCTTCTCGAAAAGATGCGCAAGGTCGATCCCAATCAATCGAAGCGCTATCGTCAGCGCACCGGCCAGTGACGGATTTTGTCGGGTTGCTGCGACGCGAGGGACACATAGGCCAGATTAGTCCTATGGGACCCCGAAGCGCCGACGTGCCAGGACAGACGCAGTCCACGACGATCCTGGCCTTCAAATTTCAAGGCGGCGTGCTGGTGGCAGGCGACCGGCGTGCGACTTCCGGAAACACCGTTGTGTACGATCGTGCCGACAAAGTTTTGGAAATAGATCGGCACTCGATCATGGCGATCGCCGGGGTACCGGCGACTGCCTGGGAAATGGCGCGCGTGCTCGAACATTCGTTTCAATTCTTCCGGCGCACACAATTGCAGGAGATGAGCGTGGATGGAAAGGTGCGCGCGCTTTCGAAATTATTGCGCGATAATTTTGGATTCGTTATGCAAGGCGTCGGCATCGTCGTGCCGATTTTCGCGACCTACGATTTCGGCGCAGAACCAGCAGCGCGACTTTATTTTTACGATGCGATGGGAGCGCAATTCGAGGTGGCGGACTACGCGGCGACCGGCTCCGGCTCGCCGGCCGTGCGCGGCATTCTCTTTTACGAAAACACCTGGGGGAAAAAACGACTCGCCAAGTTGCGCGAGGATGAAGCGGTGACAGTGGCGTTGCGCGCCCTCGACACGGCGGCCGAATCGGACACCGCTACTGGCGGCGTCGATCGCGGGGGCAAGATTTTCCCACTCATCAAAATCGTTTCGCGCGAAGGCATCGCCACATTGCCGGAAAAACGGATCGCGGCCCTCTTCAAAAAACACGTCGCATGATCGAGGAACCATACCGCTGGGTTGAAGCGATCGCCAACCGCGGTGAATACATCGAAACGCAGCTTGCCGCCGGCAGCCCGATTGCGGCGGTCGGATATCGCGACGGGATCTTGTTGCTCACGCTCGGCCGCAGCCGTCAGAAACTTTTTGAAATTTATGATCGTATCGCGATGGGAGCCATCGGTCATCCGGGCGACATTGAGCGTCTACGCATGGCGGCGATTGAACTCGCCAGCACGGAAGGATTCACCCGTGCGGCGGCGGATGTCTCGTTGCGGCGGCTGGCGCATTATTCGCTGAGCCCGGTCATGAAAACGGCATTCGAACAAGTGTACGGCGCGCCGTTTCTGGCGCGGATGCTTTTCGCCGAGGTCGGCGTAACGCAGGACACTGATCTATTTTTGCGGATCGATTATGACGGCGCGATCGAGACGAACGGCGCCACCTTCGCCGAAACGCGACAGGACTTCGGCGCGCTCAGCAGCACGCGGCCATCGACTGAATTGATGGAGACTTTCTTGCGCGCCGAGCATTCCGCGGACGCCACGTTCGAGCGCGCTCTGAAAGTGGCGCTCGATGCGTGGACGGTCGGGCACCTGGCGTTGGGCGATGCCGGCGTAAAGGAACTGCCCGCGCGCGACAAACTCGTGGCGGAGCGCAAGGAACGCATGCGCGCAGGAGGCGTGGAAGCCGTCGTATTGGATCGCGATGACAAGACGGCGATTCGTTATCGCTCGCTCACCGATGCGGAATTAAAAGCCGCCGTGATGTGATTTTCCGGAGCGAGCGCCGCGATTCTGCCATAGGACGTCCCGTCCTGGCGTGGATCGGTCTGATGCTCATGGCCGTGTCGTTTATCTGGCTGCAACTGCTGCCGCCGCGCGCCGTATCGCACCGGAGCGCGTTTACACCACCGACGGCAGGACCATTCAGGGTGGTCGTTATCGATCCCGGTCACGGCGGTAAGGATTCCGGCACCATGAAAGGCGGCATTTCGGAAAAAGACTTAACCCTCGATATCGCGCGGCGCGCGGAACGGCTGCTGCAAACGCGCGGGATGACCACGCTGATGACGCGCGCTGACGATAGCTATGTCCCGCTGCCAGGTCGTGCCGCGTTGGCGAACGAGCAACATGATTGCATTTTCATCAGTATTCACTTTGACGATGCGGCGAGATCGGTCGCCACTGGGATCGAGACGTATTATGCCGCGCATCAGATTTCCAAACTCCATCGCGCCTTGTCGTGGCTGCCGTTTCTGCAATCGACCGCGCTCGATTCCTCCAACGCTGAGAGCGAGCGTCTCGCCGCCATCATGCAAGAATCGCTGGTCGCGCGCACGCAAGCGCTTAATCGCGGGACGCGTCCGGAGCAATTTTTTGTGATCGCGAATGTGCACCACCCGGCCGTATTGATCGAAGGCGGGTTTCTCACCAATAGAGATGACGTAAGCAAACTGGCGACCGAAGATTATCGCCAGCAGATCGCGGCTGCGATCAGTGACGGAGTGATGCGTTATCGTGAAGTGTTACAACAGCAACAGACTGCGCTCGCAGTGAGTTCATCCGGAAGGTGAATAGGAGAAAAGCGCGAGCGTCAAAAACAACGACCATGAAGAAACAACTGCTCGTTACGATGTCGATTTTTTTCGTCATGTTCTCGCTGGCGCGCGGCGATCAGGCGATTGCCTCGGTCCAGCAGAAACTGAAAGACCAGGGCTTTTACTACGGCGAGATCAACGGTCAAAAAGACGCGGACACCCTCGCAGCGATTCGTCGCTATCAAATTCGTAACGGGCTCAAGATCACGGGCGAACTCGATACCGAGACGCAGCGTTCGCTCCGCGTGACCGTCGCCTCGTCCGCGCCCGCCACCTCGCGCGCTTCGGCCACACCAGTGCCCAAACCTTCGGGCGGATATGCGGAGCGCCGCGCGCCCGTTGCACCGACCGATCCGGAAGATTCCGAAGAGCCGCCCGCCTACGCGCCCGGCCCGCGCGAATTGCGGGCAGAGACAACCGGCATCTTCGACGGCACTCCCTTTGAAATCGCGCCCCCAGATGTGCAACACCGCGCCATCATGGGCGTACAGACGATTTTGTCGCAGCGCGGATATTACCGCAGTGGAATCGATGGCGCGTACGGGCCGGGCACCGAGTTTGCCGTGCGCGCGTTCCAAGCCCGCGTGGGAATCGCCCCGAGTGGGCGCCTCGATTTAGAAACGCTGGCTGCTCTCGGTCTGCTCCCCGGCCAGCGCTCGCCTGGGTTTGGGCCAAGCCGTCATCGCATCTATCGGCCGCGGCCACGCCTCGACCCATTTGGGGAGCGCATTTACCTCCCAAATTAATTCGCGCGCGGCCCGGCGTTCTCGAACTCAAATGATTGCAGCTCCGCGGAAACGGTACCGACGAAAAGCTGCGCCTCTAGTTTCAACACCAGGCGATCCGCATCATCCGATAACCAGCCAGTGGCGCGCCGGAACTTCCGATGCGGTTCCAGGGCGCGATTCTTGCCAATCTTGTTCAGTTGCAAATCGACTTTGATCGCATTGAAAGCGCCGACCGCGGTCGTTAGGCGGGCGCGGCTCAGAACCGTAATGGTGGCCAGGTAAGCAGAATCCGCCGGATAAACGACGATGCGTTGGACACTGCCCTCGGTCAGAGGCTGACTGCGGATGTAGAGCAGCGCTGACTGCAAATCGAACAAATTAGGAAAATCGAAACGTCGCAATTTCGGGCCTTCGCTTTTGCTCGGAATTTCGGCGCGGCGCGAGGTCACGCCCCTCGTATCGAAATGCAAATTCGTAATGGTTTTCTTCTTTCGCGTGGTTTCCGTCTGCCGTACTTCCACCGGATGCAGGGTCGCGGTATCGGCGATCGAGATGTGATTGGCGTCGAATTTCCACAGCGTACGAGCCAAGCCGATGGTGTGCGCCGTAGCGTCAACTTGAAAGCGATCGACCGCGGTCCGCGCCAACCGGAGGTCCAGAGTCCCCGCCATAAAGCCGTTCCATCCGAAACGATATTTGGTGTGCACCGGCCGCGGCGGCTGAAAGGTACCGGGTGAAACAGCGCTGAGGGTTGACTCCCAATCGGCCGCGAGGACCGAGCTCGTGAGCGACCCGACGAAAAGAGCGAGAAGAACGGCGGCGCGGCGAATCATGACATTTCAAAACAAAAAACACGCGGGGTCTCCGCGTGTTTTCGCTGACCAAAAAATGAGGCTGTCCCTTTAGGGTTTCGGCGTTGGTTTAGCGCTGCTCGAACTTGAAGAAGAACCGGGACTGGAAGCCGACTTCTCCGACTTGTCCGATTTCTCGGTCGTGCTCGTCGATTTCGATGCCTTGTTCAAAGCGGTTATTATGTCGTTGGTGAAATCCACATTGTCGTGGGAGTACATCAACAACGGCACTCCGTTCAGGCTCATGCCGGATTTGTCGAAAACCAAATCCATGTTTGTCGACTTTACTTTCTCCATCACGATGTCGGTAATTTCTTTGACGATGCCCTCGCGCATCCGCAAAGCCTGCTCCTGCAATTGACGTTCGCGGGTCTGGCGAAACTCGTTAATCTCGCGCTCCATGTTTTTGATGGCGGCGATTTTCTCGTCCCGCTCCTTGGCCAGGCGCGTTTTTGCTTCCGCCGCCAGTGCCGGCGCGTCGAGCTGTTGGTTCAGCTTGTTGATTTCGTCGAGCGCTTTTTTGTAGTTGTCCGCGCGATCGTCGTATTCCTTTTTCGCGGCATTTTTTGCCTCGTTGATTTTTAGTTCGGCGTCTTTGGTTTTGTTGTACTCCTTAAACGCGCGGTTCATATCGACCGTGCCAACTTTCATGGAGCTTTGAGCAAAACCGGTGACAGGAGACACCAGGCTTGCCAGAAGAGTGAGAAGAAGAAATTTTTTCATAAGATGACTAAAGCAGGCTGTTGGAAGGGGTTTAGACCGCGACTCAGGACATTCGTTCAAAATTGATAACCGACGTTGAAGTTGAATTTGCCTTTGCCCGGCAGGTTATCTTTTTGCAGCGGATAACCATAGTCGATGCGGATGGGACCAATGGGAAGATCTAAACGCAGCCCTAACCCAATATCCGACACAAGGTGAGTCGTGCCGAAATCCCATGCCGGGGCATTTACGAAACCGGTATCATAGAAAATCGCCGCGCGTGCTTTCTCAATGATCGGCACAGTAAATTCCACGGTCGCACGCGCGAGGGAGCGGCCGCCCAAGGGCTCGCCATTAATATCTCTCGGGCTCACGTCGCGGAAATCAAAACCACGCAAATCGTTTGAGCCGCCCAAAAAGAGCCGCTCAAAAATCGGGACGCGAGTTCCGTTTCCCCAAGTGTCCACTGTGGCAATCCGGCCATGGAAAGCAAGAATAGTATCCATCGGGAGCTTGAAGTATTGCGAGCCTTCGAGGTCGAAGCCGTAGATCTGCGTGTTCCCGCCGAGCGGTCCGCCCGCGATAAAGGGAGTGAAGACGACGCGCTGTCCCTTTCGAGTCAGGAATGGATTATCGCGCGTATCAAAGACGATGCTGGGCGTGATTTGACTCTTCGTCACCGAACCCACCTCGTTGCGAATTTGCTGGGAGGCTGAGGACGCTACGTTGAAGAGTTCCGTGGTCTCGAGCCGATACTGTATGCTGACCGCCGCGAATTTGGCGATGCCCTTGCGCACATCGAGAGTAAAGCCATAATTTCGCTGGTCGTAAATGGAGCTGAGAAAGCT
>JBDUCP010000087.1:0-7277 GCA_040003405.1 Verrucomicrobiota bacterium | reverse complement strand
GTTGAAGGTTGCTGAAGACAATCAACTGCAACGGATGGGAAACCTGAGGTGGCGGCGCCACAAACCCTTTGCTATCGGCGATCGATTTTCCGTCCTTTGCCTCTGGTGCCGGCGCGATGGCCTGTTGGAAGGGCGCGAGGAAATCGTAGGAAACTTCACCTTCAAATCCGCGATGGCGTGTGTTGCCGCTGTTTATGATGATGAAATCGGTCGGGCTAAATCTTTGCGTTTCGGTGCGGTTATCGAATTGCATCCAGAAGAAACCGACGTCATACCACAAACCTTTGATGGGTGTGCCGTGCATGCCCGCCTCGATGTCGAGCGATTTGAACGGATCGGGCGCGTTGCTCGGGTTCAACGGCTGGAAGGGCGACGCGACATCGAAAAAGCGTACCGGGCGCCACCCCGATGACGCACTTAAATATGTTTCATTGAGATGCCCGAAATCGTTGCCAACTCCGATGCCCCACAAGGGAACCGTCTTGTCGGAACTGCGGGTTCCGAGGTTCGGACCGATCGCTGTTGTCACGTCAACGCTTTCATGATCGAGCCGGAATGACGGCACGATGTGGAATTTTCCGAACCGGAAAATATTCTCGATGAAGAAGGCTTGATAATCCGCGCTGCGATCCTGATCCAAAGTTTGCACCCCAGTGGTTTCATCGCGGGGCGCGTAGATGTTAAGATCGCGGAAGCGTGTGAACGGCGCATCGCCGTGATAAACAAGGCCGCCGAAAGTGAGGGCGCTGCCTTTCAGCATCGTGCCTTCGCCCCAGTTTGTGCGAAGGCGAATATCAACCCCGCCGTTATTGAAATCCTCGTCGCCGACGGTGGTCGCTGTCGGCGGAACGCCAGTGGGGCTTAGGTTCCCCGCGCTACGTGAATCGATTTCCTGATGCGTGAACCAGCCCTTGGCTTGGAGCAGCCAGCCGTCGCCAAATTTTAGCTCGTATTGCGGCATGACAGTATAGCGATCCACCCAATTGTGATTAAAAGGCGTGGGCGAGAAATCCTGATTGCTCTGGAATTGCGCGAACGTCAGGCGGCCGGGATCGCCGCCATCGAAGCGGCTCGCGTGAATATCGATTCCGAAAAGTTGTTTTTCATCCGGCCGGTAACCGAAATAACCGTCGGCCTGCCACAAATTGTATTCGCCGTTATCGCGCTGCCCGTCCGAGTGCTGGTATCCGGCATCGAGTCGCATTTCAAAAGGCCCGGACGCCTCCTGCACGGCAGCGTAGCTGGAATAGTAACCGTCCGCTCCGCCTGCTTGTTCCATGTAAGCGCTCCACGGGGTTCCGGGCGCAGGATGTTTCGTCACGAAATTCACCGCCGGCGCTGGCTCCGGCCCATAAAGCAAACTGCTGCCGCCGCGAATTAACTGCACTTCGCTCACCGTCTGCGGCACCGGCTGATAATAGAGCGTCGGAAAACCGATCCAGTCGCTCATGAGCGGCAAGCCATCCTGTAAGAAAAGAGTGAACTCCGATTCCTGTGGATTGCCGAGGCCGCGATAACTGTAATTGAATTGCCCCGGGTTTTGCTGCTCCGTCACTAACAATCCCGGCGCTTTGGAAAAGAGCTCTTGCAGATTGTTATTTTCGACCGGCGGCTGCTGATCGAGCTTAATCACGGTCGCTTTTTTTGTGACGGTAATTTGCGTGCCCGACACTTCACTCATGATGTGGTCGAGCTTTGCCTTCCAATCGTCGTGCGGCGTCGGGCTCGGCACCGGTTGGCCGGTCACGATGATGCGCGATTCATTGGTTTGGCCTTGGAGACGCGGCGAGACGGCCATCACCAGCAGCGCAGAACCGAAAAGTGCTCGGCGCACCAATTTCGACATGGGATTTTTGATCAGCGGATTAGTAAGCATGCGCGGGGATTACATAAATGTAATGTCTCGCACAAGAATTATTTTAAAGAATCCCGCAAGCACGCCGTTGAAGCCGATAAACGCGCGGTTGAGCCGGGTGACGCGGATTTGAGATCAAAAGCACGTCGTTGAAGCCGTCGGTCGCGTTTTGGAGGCGAAAAACGCGTCGTTGAAACCGACTAACTCGCTATTCGAAGCGGCAAACACGCCGGTGAAACGACGTGCAGCCCATTTGTCTCAAGCTGACGCGCCGTTGAAGTCGTGTGACTGCTGAGGCATGGCGCAGACGCGCTTCGAAACGATTCGCGGACCCGAAGAAGTTTAGGGTAGTGGTACAGTTTGCGGCAACTAGAACCGGAACACCGTTCCGAGGCGGGCAATCAAATGCACGTCGTCGCGGTCGAATACCGATCCTACTCCAAGCTTGAGCGTGATGCGTTCGGTGGGCTCGTAGTAAAGGCCGAGAATGGCTTCGTGAATGCCGTCTGCGGTGATCGGCCCCTGTCCCTCTATGCCGCCAGCGAATTGATCTGTGAACTCGTAGCGGTATCCCGCTGCATATGCTGCCTCGCTACGCTTGCCGTTCTCGTGCGCACCAATGATATTCGCGACCGCCTTGTGCTTGCCGAAGCCGCTTTCCAGAATCAAGCGGACTTCCGCACGGTCATGAACCGCATTGTGCGCAGCGAACTCGTATTCCGCAGATAAGCCTACGCGAACCGGAAAGGTGTTATCTGGAGGGGTGACTTGAAAATGAAGCGAGGGCGCTGTGGCCTCGTACCGGAACGATTCGTTTGGTTCCTTGGCCGTGTGAGCGTGCAACTCGAATGCGAGCCGCGGTAAGACTCCGATGAGCAGCGACGGTTCAAGCTCAACTGCCGCGTCGTCATCCAGATTCGCGAACGCAGCGGACGAGACAAAATAAACGTCCCACGGGTGTGGCAGATCGTAGCTTTCTACGATCAGGAAATCCTTGCCGTGATGGGCCGAAGCAACAGTAGCCGTGAACCAAATGAGCGCTGCCGCTAAGCCTAACCGTGTTGCGTGCATAGGCTCACGGTAGCAGCGCGATGATTTCATAATGCATGTAATGCAGCGCGACAGTTTTCGCCGGAAATTTAACTGCGACTCGATCGGGCGAAGGCTTTTCGGCGGAGAAAATGTCCGGCGATGGCAACGAAACCGATGGCGAGGAGCGCGAATGCCGTCGGCTCGGGCACAGCGCGGATGTTATCGAGGTCGAGCTGGCCTATGACCGGTGTGCCGCTCAAACTGCCGGTGCCGGGTGCATGGATAAAGCGCACTTCGCCGATGAAAAAGGTGGACCACGGACCGGGATTGCCAACGGGAATGAGGTTCGCGGGATCGAGCGAGATGCTGAAGTGTTGCCAGCCGCTGCCGACAGCGAGATTCATCGGCAGAGAGAGAAAGCCGCTGGCGGCATTGCCCGGGCCGGTCTTGAAGGCGAGCCGGATGGTGAGAGCGACCGCGCTGGAATTACGCAAATCCACTTCGATGGAGGTGACGCCGGCAGCGATGTAATTGCCGAGCCATTGCTCGCGATTCCAGACGGTGAGTTTGCCGCCGGAGCCGCTGCCATCGGAAGTAATGCGCAAGAATGCGTCGCCCGCGCCGGCCGGGCCGCCCGTGGGCACCACCATCGGCGCAGTCGTGCCGATGATTTCACCGTTGTCCCAATTCGAGGTGGAGAGGTTTTGAAAATCATCCTGCTGGCCGATGACGACAGCGCTGGCAACGCGGCTGCAAAGGAAAATCGCGAGGATAAATATGGCGGCGGCGCGCGCGGTCGTTCTCATGGTGGGCGCGATGTTAGAAATGCGGCGGCGAAAAGCAAGCGTAACACGCAGGTTTTCCCGAACGCGCACGCACTTGTCTCTTGTCACTCGGCGCTTTTCCCGTTTCACTCGCCGCAATGCAGCGACCGAATCTCTGGCTAGCGCTCGTCGTGTTGCTGCTCGGCGTTTTGTTTTTGCGCGAGCCGCGCTTGCAGCGCTCGGAGGAGTTTTTTTTGCACTGGCTCATGAAGAATTCGTCGCCACCGCGATCGAGCGCGCCGCTGACGGTGGTGGAAATAAATCGAGATACGCTCACGGAAGGCGCGGCGCTGGCGATTGTTTCGCGCTGGTTGATCTGGCTGCCCGGAATTCTCCCGCTCGGCATGCTCTGGTTGCTGGTGTTGCTCGCGATCGTGCCGGCGCGGCGCCAGCGCCCGCGATTAGCCGACAGCACCGCCATTCCGCCGCCGATTCCCTAACGCGCGCGGTCGAAGATTGTGAAGCTTACGAATCTCACGCGCCGCACCGAGATCGGCGCGAACAGCTATCTCATCGAGGCGGCCGGGCAACGGCTCGTGCTCGATAGCGGGATGCACCCGAAAGAAGAAGGGGAAGAGGCGCTGCCCAATTTTCGCGCACTCGGTGATCGCCCGCTCGACGCCATCATCATTTCGCATTCGCATCTGGATCATATCGGGACACTGCCCGTGCTAATGCGCCGCCAACCGGATGCGCGCATTTTTATGACGGAAGCGACTGCCGACATCGGTAGCGTGCTCCTGCATAATTCCGTCAACGTCATGACGCGACAGCGCGAAGAAATCGGGGTCACCATGTATCCGCTCTTCACTCATCGCGAAACGGACCGCGCGACTGATCGCTGGCGCGGTTGGCCGCTGCGGCAGCCGTTCACGCTGGCAGGGGAGCGCGCGCGGCCTAACGAGAGCGACGGCCTCACGGCAGAATTTGTCGATGCCGGCCACGTGCTCGGGTCCTCCGGAGTGCTGCTGCGTGCGGAAGGGCGCACGATTTTTTACAGCGGCGATGTGAACTTTGACGATCAAACGATCATGGCAGGCGCCCGTTTTCCGGAGTCCGGCGTCGATGTCCTGATTATGGAAACCACGCGTGGCGACAACCCGTTGCCGGTGGGATTCACGCGAGCCGCCGAAGAGCAGCGCCTGGCCGTTGCGATTGAGCGCACTTTCGCGAATGGCGGTTGTGTGCTGATGCCGGTCTTCGCTCTCGGTAAGACGCAGGAAGCGCTCGCCATGATTTACAAATTCCGCCGCGAAAAATTGCTCGGCGAATTTCCCATCTACATCGGCGGCCTGAGCATGAAGATGACCGAGATTTACGATCGCCGTTCCGCCATGACGCGCCGGCACTTTCCGCGGCTGCAATTGCTCGAAGAAGTTGCGCCCTTCATTCTCAACGGCCAGACCATTCGCGATTCGCCCGCGATTGCCGGCCGCATCTACGCCCTCTCCAGCGGAATGATGACGCCGAAAACGCTCTCGAATATTTTCGCGCGCCGCGTTCTCGAAAATCCGCGGCACTCGATTTTTTTTGTCGGTTACGCCGATCCGGCGTCGCCCGCCGGCGTGCTGAAAACGGCGAAGCCCGGCGACCTGGTCTCGCTTGATCCCGATGAGCCGGCGCAGCCACTGCGTTGCGGCATTGAACAATTTCAATTCAGCGCGCATGCGTCGCGCGAGTCGATTGTGCGTTACGTGAAGCAACTTGCGCCAAAAAAAATCGTGCTCGTGCATGGCGATCCGGCAGCGGTGGAATGGACGCGCGCGCAACTCGCGGTCGAACTGCCCGGATCGGAAGTGATCGTGCCGGCGCCGGGGGTCGAGATCGATTTGTGATTTGAAAATCGTCTCCTGGAACATCAATTCGTTGCGGAAACGTCTAGAGCGCCTGCTCGCCTGGCTGGCGCAAACGCAGCCCGATGTTGTCTGTTTGCAGGAAACGAAATGCACGGACGAGCAGTTCCCGGTGATGGAATTGCAGGGGGCCGGCTATCACTCCGCCTTTCATGGTCAAAAGTCCTACAACGGCGTCGCCATTCTTTCGAAGATCGCGCCGCGCGATGTCCGTCCGTCGCTATGCGACGAAGAAGACGATCCGCAGGCTCGTGTCATCGCGGCGACGATTGGGACGTTGCGCGTCTATTCCATCTACGCGCCGAACGGTCAGGCCGTCGGATCGCCCGCTTATGATTACAAGATGAAATGGTATGCGCGCTTGCAGATCTGTCTGCGTGACCGCAACGAACCGCCTACCGCGGTATGCGGCGACTTCAACGTCGCTCCGCAAGATGTCGATGTGTATGACCCCGATCTATGGCGCGGTGCCATCATGTGTTCCGATGATGAGCGCACAGCTTTCGCGCAACTTTGCGCTGCCGGTTTTACCGACACGCTCCGCCTTCATCATCCGGAGCCGGGCCTTTTCAGTTGGTGGGATTATCGAATGCTCGCGTTCCCTAAAAATCGCGGGCTGCGCATCGACGCGATCCTTGCGAATCAACCGCTCGCCAGGCAGTGCACCGCCGCGGGGATCGATCGCGAAATACGCAAAGGCAAGGAGCCATCCGATCACGCCCCGGTCTGGGCGGAATTCAATTTGTAGCGCAAAGCTGATGAAAGTGTCTCGTCCTCCCGCCAAACCGTTGATGATATTCGATGGTGATTGTCATTTCTGCCGCCGCTGGATCGAGCGCTGGCGCGAGCTCACGGCCGGAACCGTGGACTACGAGCCCTTTCAAGAAATAGCCGACCGTTTTCCAGAAATCCCGCGCGAGGATTTCGCACGCGCCGTCCAATTTATCGAAACCGACGGAACGGTCTTTCGCGCGGCCGAGGCGGTCTTTCGCTCGTTAGGCCAGAAGCACAGCCGGCGTCGGATGTTTTGGTGTTACGAGCACATTCCCGGGTTCGCAACAGTCACCGAGACGGCCTACCGCTTTGTCGCCGAACATCGCCAGTTGGCCTCGTTTTTCACGCGGTTGCTTTGGGGCGAAGACGTGCGGAGACCCACCTACTTCACTTCCCGTCGCTGGTTTCTACGAGCGCTCGGCGGCGTTTACTTTATCGCCTTCATCTCGCTCTGGACGCAGGTCGATGGATTGATCGGCGCGAACGGAATCTCGCCCGTCGCGCAATTTCTACTCGCTGGCCACGATCAGATTGGCGCTAACGCTCCGTCTGTTTTGCCGACGCTCTGCTGGTTCAATTCCAGTAACGCCTTTCTGCATTTTCTGTGCGGCGGAGGCGCAGTTGTTTCGCTCTTACTTGTCACGGGATTCGCGCCGGTTGTGGCGCTGGTGGCCCTCTTTGTCTTTTATCTATCGCTCACCATCGCCGGCCAAACCTTCCTCAGCTTTCAATGGGACATTCTGCTGCTGGAAACTGGATTCCTCGCCATCTTCTTCGCGCCGCTGCAGTGGCGGATCAAGGCGAACAACGAAGCGCCGTTATCGGGCGTTGGCCTCTTCTTGTTGAAGCTGCTTCTCTTTAAACTCATTTTTATGTCCGGCGTGGTGAAGCTGAGCAGCGGCGACGCCTCCTGGTGGAATCTGAGCGCGCTCGATTACC
>JBDUCP010000086.1:0-7279 GCA_040003405.1 Verrucomicrobiota bacterium | reverse complement strand
TCGCGGCCGAGCTCGGTCACGGCAAACGCAATCATGTCCTGAGCGATTACACTTTTGCCGTGCGCGACGAGACGAGCGGTGAATTACTGCCGATCGGCAAAGCGTATAGCGGCCTAACGGATATCGAAATCGCGGAGCTGACGGAGCATTTCAAAAAGCAAACGATCGCCAATCGCGGACGCTACCGCGAAGTGAAGCCGGACACGGTTTTGGAGATCGCTTTCGATTCCATCCAGCCGAGCACGCGACATGCGAGCGGTCTCGCCCTGCGCTTTCCGCGCATCAAAGCAATTCGTCGCGATAAAACGGTGGACGTGATCGACACGCTCGCTTACGCGCGCTCGCTCGCGCAACAGCACCTGATCAGCGATCGGCGCTGACGAACTAGTCCGGCGCGGCCGACCCGGCTGGAGTCGGCTCTGACGTCGAATCGTCATCCTGGCTGGGCCGCTTTTGCTTTTTGTTTTTCGGTTTCCGCTGGTCATCCGCGACTGGAGGCGTGGGGGTGGAGGCTTCCGCGGGGGTGGCCACCGGAGTTGATACTGGAGCGGGTTTCGGCGCCTGCTCGGGCGTTCCATCGGGCACGGGCACAAGAGCGGGAGGTGGAGTTGCCTGCGCTGGCGGCGGCGGAGTAGCCGGAATTTCCGCGGGTGGGGACGATGCTTCTGGACGAGCCGTGGGCGCGGCTTGTTGCGCTCGTGTTTTGCGCTGCTCCTCCATCTGCCGCATTCGTTCCGCTTTCTGCGCCTCACGAAATCGGGATTGCTCCATCATTTTCTGGGCGTTCGCTTTTTCCCCTTCGGCTTTCTGTGCTTGTTGCGCGGCGCGCTTTGTTTCCCCAGCCCTTCGCTGCTCTTCCAATTGTGCCGCGCGGTCCACCGTCGGCTGAGGGGTGACAATTTTTTCGGGTGGGACTGATTCCAAAGGCACCGGCGTAGCGATCGGTTTCGGTGCTGCGGTTGGCGTCGCGATTGGCGTGGCTGTCGCCACCGCCGTCACCGCAGAAGTGCTTACATTCTCCGGCTTCACAAATCTTTTCAATGGGGCATTGGGCGGCGGAGTCGCTTCGGATTTCATTTTCGCGCGCGCGCGTTCCGCGGCAGATCGATCGGCAATTGCCCATCCCGTATCGACGACAGCCTGGGTAAGAGTTTCTCCTAAAGTCGGAGGACGTTCCATGACGCGCTCGCCCCTAATGACGGGCGCGGACATCTCGATGACTTCGCCGCGCACGATTGGTTGCGAAGTTTCGCTCGTCATTTCCGAACGCCGCTCGAGACGATAACGCTCGATCGGCTGAGCGCTTTGCGAGCGCAATTCTTCATAGTTCGGCCCTTGGTTCACGATCGTCGTGTTGTTGTAAGTGATGTTGGTAACGTTGGTCGTTTCGTTCACGATCGTAACATTGCGCTCGGTCGGTACCACGGCTCGCTGAATGCGCTGAGAGCCCAACTCATTGCTCGGCACAAACGAATATTGCTCGGGACCGATGTCGTAATAATTGTCCGCCCAATTATGAATGCCGCGGCCGCGATCGAAGTGCGCTTCCGGAGGCAGCGGCGCCCAGCCCACATATTGATTGCTTGTGCGCCACGAGACCCAGGCCGGCGCCCACTCTTCGCCCGGCACCCAGACCCAGCCGACTTTGCGCAGACGCAACCAGCGACCGTAGTGATACGTGGCCCAGCCAAAAGGCTCTTCCGAAACCCAGGTCCAGCCGGCATCGGTGTAAGCCCAGCGCCCATCGGTGTAAGGGCGCCAGTCGCTCGACCGCTGGGATTCGCGCGGTTGGAAAACGTAGCCGTAATCGGACGTCTCGCGCCAGGCGCCGTACGGTTCGAGTTTACGATAGAATGTTCCGTAAGAGCCGCTCGAACGCTTCTCGGAAGTGTCGCGCGCAACCGCCTTAGCTCTGGGCAGGTCTGGAGTCGCCTCCTTCTGACGACTAGTGCGCGCTTCTTTTTCGGCCAACGCTTTTTCGCGCGCTACAAGATCGGCCTGCTGTTGCGCGAGACGCTGTTGATCATCGACCTGATGCTCGGTGGCAAGGCGCTGCTGCACCTGACGCTCGACCTCCGCTTTTTTCTCGTCCTCGGACTGCGGCTTTTCGCACGAAACGAAAAACGCCAACGCTGCGACAACTGGCAAGATGCAAAACTTTTTCATTGTAGGTATAGACCACGATCGGTCTTCGTTATTCGAACGAAAGGCCGACTTGGGCCGCATTATTCACTCACGGCGTGGCCGATGCGGCCGGCGTCGCCGGAATGATGGTGACGCTTTCGATCTGACCGCGCCGCGCTTTCTGCACGTTCGCGTAAACGGCGAGCAAGGCCATTGCGACCAGAACGACGATCATTAAAATGAGGCCGTGGCGCGGAGCGGAATCGCTGTTTTTATCCAAGTCGCAATCTCCTCTGACGCGAAGTCCAACGCAAGAGAGTCACTCGAGCGAAAGCGCAGCGATCGCGTCCATGACGCGCTGGCTCAGACGCGTGTAAAGCCCTTTGTCGCGCGGCTGCAAATCGGCCTCGGTAAAATGAATCGGATCGCCCACCACCACCGTGATCGGATGAAAGCGCAGCCGGCTGCTTCCGCGCGGCAAGGCTTCGCGCGCGCCGAAAATTCGCATCGGCACAACGGGGGCGAGAGTTTTGGCGATGACGAAGCCCACGCCGGGCAACGGCGGCTGTAGCTTTCCATCGAGCGAACGTCCGCCTTCTGGAAAAACCAGCGTGCCCTGGCCCGCTTTCAAAATGCGAATCAATGCTTTCAGAGCGCTGCGATCATTCCCTTCCTGATCGACTGGAATGACATTCAGTTTCGGCAAAAGCCATCCGAAGAAGCGGCCCTGCAAAAGTGTCTTGCGCGCCAGAAAAAAAATCGCGCGCTTGGAGACGCTGCCGGCCAGTGGCGGGTCGAGATAACTCTGATGATTCGCCGCGAGAATGACCGGCCCGTGATTGATCATGCGTTCGCGATGGACCACGCGGAACCGAAAAAACAGCCAGCCGATGCAGCGGATGAGGTTGTAGCAAAACCAGTAATACGGATTCAAAACGAATTCGTTAGGCGACGACCAGCCCTTTCATTTTCAGCCGGCCAATGATCTCGCCCACTACCCCTTCGATGGTGAGGTGGGAACTATCGATCACGTGCGCATCGTCGGCGATGATGAGCGGGGAAGCACGACGCGACGAGTCAGCGCGATCGCGCGCCGCGATTTGATCGCGCTGCCCTTGCGCCTCACGCCGGCGTAAGCGCACATCCGGCGGCGCGTCGATGTAAAATTTGTAGGGCGTGTCGGGAAAAACGACGGAGCCGATGTCGCGTCCTTCCATCACGACATCGTAGTCTCGCGCATAGGCGCGCATTTTTTCGACCAGAATTTCGCGCACCCGCGGCACGCTGCTCACGAGCGAAACTTCTTCGTTCACGCGATCGTTACGCAAATGTTCCGTCGGATCGACGCCCTCGATCAGAATGCGCGAAGCGTCGCCGTCAAGATCACATTCAATGCCGGTTGTCTCCATTAAATGCACGATCGAATCGGCGTCATCCGGTGCGAGCGCATGTTGCAGGATGTGCCAGGTCACCGCGCGGTACATCGCGCCCGAATTCACGTATTTGAAACTGATCTGCCGCGCGAGCTCGCGGGCCACGCTGCTTTTCCCGGACGCGGCCGGTCCGTCTATCGCGACGACACGATGCAGGGCACTCATCTTCACACGACCGGCCTATTCACCTCGGGCCGGTGTGAGTGAACTGATCACCGGAGTCGTTAGGCGAGCGCGCTTGGAATTAACAAAATCATCGAGCGCTTTTTCAAAAGCCGGATACGATTCGCGGACGCATTCCACGTCCTGCACAATCGTTTCACCATCGGCAAACATTCCGGCCACGGCGAAGGCCATTGCGATGCGGTGATCCTTGAAACTGGCCAGGCGCGCGCCGCGCAGCGGAGTGCCGCCGTGAATTTCCAGACCGTCGCTTAGCTCGATCACCTGCGTGCCCATCGCCCGTAAATTATGCGCGATCGCCGCGATCCGGTCGGTTTCCTTGACGCGCAATTCCTGAGCGTCCCGGATGATGGTAGTGCCAGCGGCCAGCGCTCCAGCCACTGCCAGGATCGGCAACTCGTCGATCAGTTGCGGGATTTCCTTCCCCTGAATGACCGTCCCCTTCAGCGGCGCGCCGGTGATTTCCACCGTCCCGCGCGGCTCGACCTGATCCACGTCCTCGACCGCTTCGCGCACCTGCGCCCCCATACGAATGAGCACGCCCAGCAACGCCGTGCGCGTGTCGTTCAAGCCGGTGTGACGCACGAGCAAATGACCGCCCGGTTGCGCGCCAGCGGCGACGAGCCAGAACGCGGCTGAAGAAATATCGCCGGGGATTTCAAAGTCGCGCGATTCCGGAACCTGATCGCCAAAAATAGTGGTGGCGCCATCTTCTTCGCGCGCCGTGCGCACGAGAAAATAATTCAGCATCAGCTCCGTGTGATTGCGGCTGATCGACGGCTCGCGCACGGTCGTCTTGCCTTTCGCGAAAAGGCCAGCCAGGAGCAATGCGCTTTTCACCTGCGCACTGGCGATGGGCAGATCGTGCACCACGCCCTGCAATTTCGCGCTTTTGATTTTCAAAGGCGGCGTGTCGTTAGGCCCCTCTGCCACAATATTCGCGCCCATCTTGCGCAACGGCGTAATCACTCGATCCATCGGGCGCGTGGAGAGCGTCGAGCCGCCGACGAGCCGGCTGTCGAAATTCTGGCCCGCGAGCAATCCCGTGAGCAAACGCATGGTCGTGGCGGAATTTCCGCAGTCGATGTCACCGGCCGGCGCGGTGAGCAATCTGCGTCTGCCGTGCACGATCAGCAGGTCGGCTTCCGGTTGTTCGATTTTTATTCCGAGAGCGCGCAACGCCTGCACCGTGCGCAGGCAATCGTCACTCGGCAGAAATCCGCGCGAGACGCAAACGCCATTGGTCAGTGCGCCGATGATGGCCGCCCGGTGCGAGATGCTTTTATCCCCCGGCACCGTTATCTCCGCTTCAATGCGGGGCGCACGTTTGACGCGAAATTCCATAAGACTTTGTTAAACGATTGGGCTCGGGCGAACGCGCGTTCGCGGAGATGATCCGGACGCGAGGGTGAGCATCGGGAGATTCCGCGGCCTTGTCCAGAACCGCGCGCAGATCATTCGCGCACGCAAGCGCGCCGAAAATATTTTTTCCGCGGCCGGTAACTCAGGCCGGCTTACGGAACGAGAAAGATTTTCCCCGTGTAGGGATCTTTCACTTCCGTCCCCGGCGGGAAACCACGCACATCGACATAGCCTTGATTCGGAGCGAATGGACTGGTGACAAATCCGGTCTTGTTCGGCACCGGAATGCCATAGGGAAGGTCGCCTTTGGGCGCCTTGGCTTGTGATGCAGCCGGCGCGGATGGCGGAGCGGCTTCCTCCCGCACCGGGGCGTTCTCCGGCGGCGGCGGACCCGCCTGATTATACGGCTCCCGTGGCGGCGGATACTGCGCGGGCGGCGCGGTTTGATATCGCGTCACGCGCTGGCGCGTCGGCCGCACCGGCGGTTCGTCTTCGCAGGAAGAAAGAAAAAGCAATGCACTGAAGAGAGCGAGCGAGGGCAAAAGTTTCATAAAGTGGGTTCGAAGAATTCTCGTTCGTTGTAATTCATTGTCCGCCGCCTGACAATCGCTATTTCATAATACCGTCGTCATTTCCCGAAAAATACAATTCCGCACGACATTATTTCCGATTCCCCAATGAGACATGGAAACGAAAACGGCTGAACGAATCCTGGTAGCAGATGATGATGCGACCAGCCGCAAGCTGCTCGTGCGCATTCTAGCCAAAGCCGGTTTCTCCTGCACCGAAGCGAGCGACGGCGTCGAAACGCTGGCCGCGCTACGTGCCAGCCCGCCGTCACTTTTGCTGCTGGATTTCGATATGCCGCAGATGGATGGCGCGCAGGTCTTGAAACAACTCCGTCAGGACAGCGACACCGCGATGTCCCAGATTCCCACCATCATGCTGACCGGACACGGCGGCGAGGCGAGCGAAGTTCTCTGTCTCGAAGCCGGCGCCGATGATTTCGTAACGAAGCCAATTAACCAGGCCGTCCTGCGCGCGCGCATTGACACGCAATTACGCCTGCGCTCGATGCGCCGCCAATTGCAGCAACAGAACGACGAGCTCGAAGCGTGGCGCGAAAATCTCGAGCGCGATCTCGCCGCGGCGCGCCTCACCCAGCAATCGCTCATTCCGCAAAAGCCGCCGCGCCTGCCGGGTTGGGACATCGCCGCCTGCTATCTACCCGTCATCCAGGTCGGTGGCGACATCTACGGCTGGCTGCGCATGAAGGACGAACGCACACTTTTTTGGATCGCTGATGCCACCGGCCACGGCGCCTCCGCCGCGCTCATCACCACGCTGGCCAAACTTCTTTTCCACCACGGCAGCGTCGAGCACAACGCGCCCGCCGAAATCATGGAGGCGGTGAACAATGATTTCCGCAGCATCTTCGGCGCGCGCACTTTCATGACTGCGATGTGCGTCGCGCTCGATCCCGCCACTGGTCGCGTCAGCATCGTCGGGGCCGGACATCCGCCACTCCTCATCGCGCGCAACGACGGAACAACCGAAGCTGTTCCCTCCGGCGCGCCGCCGCTCGGACTGCTCGAACGCTCCGAGTTTAGCGAAACGCATCTCGACCTCGCGCCCGGCGAAGCCTTCTTCCTCTACACCGACGGCCTCTACGGCGGACCGCACGATGAAAACCCGCGGCTCTCCTCCGCGCGCATGTCCGAGATGTTGCAACCCACCGCCTCCAGCGCGCAGGCACTGCTCTCCCGCATGGTGGACTACGCCATGCGCAATGGCGACGCTCCCGCGCCCGACGACGTAGCCGCGATGGTGGTAAGACGTTCCGAGGCAGCAAATAAAAATTTTGCAAATCGCAAAATTTAGTATTGCCCTTGCACGAGCGAAGGATTAATCAGCGTCTATGCCCAAATCCACAGCCAAAAAGACTCCTACAAAACGTAAACCGAACGCCGCCTTCATGAGGCCGGTGCAACCCGACGCGAAGCTTTCCGCGATCGTCGGTTCCAAACCCCTGCCACGTTCCGAGCTCACCAAAAAGCTCTGGGACTACATCAAGAAGAACGGATGTCAGGACAAGAAAAAGCGGACCATGATCAATGCCGACGACGCGCTCAAGCCCGTCTTCAACGGCAAGACCCAGGTCAGCATGTTCGAGATGA
>JBDUCP010000085.1:0-7280 GCA_040003405.1 Verrucomicrobiota bacterium | reverse complement strand
TATCCCAGAGAGTCGCGGCCCACAGGGCAAACGCAGTCGATGTGCCGAGCAATCCTTGATAAGAATGGGCCCCGGATACAATGAGCGGAACCAGCAGCACTGTTATCCAACAGAGAGGCAGGACGTTGGCGAAAGAAAAGTCCGTTGAACGAAGAACCTTCCTGGATGCGAAGAGTAAACCGGGCCCAATCAGAATACTGGCCGGAAACCACAAGAGTAGATTTAGGATCACTAGTTGCCACCTGGAAAAACCTGCCGGCCAAGGCCAGTGAAAGATCCAGCCGTACCACGGGCCGACGACCAAGATGAAGATAAGCAGGCAAGACCAGTGCAAGAGGTAGGGTAAACGCATGCGAGCCTCGCGTAAAAATACCGCCAGTAACACCCCGATACCAGCGAAGTAGAAAAGACCGACTATTCCTTCGGTAAGGCAAGCTAATCCCAAACATAGGCCCAAGGCGGCAAACCATGCGCGGCGAAAGCGCCGGCGTTGATAACCGCAAACCAGACAGAAGATCGCGGCGGTAAAAAACATACTAAAGACTGGCTCCGGTGTAAGCATGCGGCCGTAGATAAAAGTGTCGCAGGAACAAAGGTAGATAAGACCGGCAGCGAAGCCCCGCCAGTAACCAGCGAGGCGTTCGCCGATGAGGAAGGTAAGTGCGACCGACAACACTGAAGCTAAGGCGACTGGTAAGCGTGCAGCGGCCACCGTCACGCCAAAGACTTTGTAGGAAAGGATGATTAGCCAGTAAAGTAACGGCGGCGTCTGCAGCTGTGGGATGCCGTTGATCGTCGACGTAAGCCATTGCTGATTCGCCAGCATCTCGCGCGCGCCACCGGCAAATTGTCCTTCAATACCATCACGAAGATCACCCCAGCCGGCCGTGCCGAGGAGAAGAAGGCCGGCTAGGACAAGGAGGATAAGGAATAGAGCATGGCGTGTCGGTGGTGGCTCCAGTACCTGGGGTTCGATGAAAGTATCATCGAGCGAGAAGGTGCGAGCGCCGGCAGACATAATTGACTACTCGTTAGGTATCGTCTGCAATAGCTGGGCGATAACGGTCCCAAGCCTCAGGCAGGCGCAGCAATTTCGCTTCGGGCATTTGGATCATAGCGAGCATTTGCCGGCACTCCGCGATGATCGTCCCATCGGCCGGACGCTCAATGCGGAAAGCGCACCAAAAGCGCGCTCGCTCCAGCCGGTCCAGCCGGCCTTCTACAACCAGCCTATCGCCTAGCTTCGCCGCGCGGCGGTAATCGATCTCGGTGCGAACCACCACCGGGTATTCCTGGCTCGCGGCCATTTGCACGAGCGCGAGACCTAGCTCCTCCGCCAGAAGGGTACGCGCGATTTCGATGAAACGCAGGTAGGCGATATTATGAACCACGCCCCCGCAGTCGGTATCGAAAAACATCACCTGCACTTCGGTGCGAATGCGAGGCGGAGTTTCGTTTACCATGGTGCTAGTTGTTTAGCAGGCCGAGGACGGCGGAGGAAACCTCTTCCGCGCTGACCGCTTTCATGCAGCGAAAATCGATCGGGCATTCGCGCAGAAAACACGGGCTGCATTCGACATGATGCCGGAGAACGCGGTGGTCAGGACCGAGCGGTCCGGTGAGGCGGGGTTCAGTGGAGCCGAAAATGGCTACGACTGGGACGCCGAGCAGCGTCGCGAGATGCATGGTGCCGGTATCATTGGTCAGCAAGAGGGCGCACTGGCGCAGCTCTGCGATCAACTCTTCAAGAGTCGTTAAGCCAATGCGGTTGGTGCAAAGGGAGCCGAGAGCGGCGGCGATCACTTCGCCCGTTTTCTGGTCGCCCGACGTGCCAAACAGGATCCATTCGACAGATTGTTGCGCCGCGACCTCGGCCGCGACTTCGGCGAAGCGCTCCGGCAGCCAACGCTTGGCTGGACCGTATTCAGCGCCGGGACACAATGCGATTTTTATGGGCGTAGAATCGCGGAGTGGGGGTGTGGCTGTTACGAGCGTTTCAACCGGGGAAGTCGGCGCCCCGACAGACCGAGCGATTTCCAAATAGTGGTGAACTTCGTGTTCGATCGGGCCGCCCGTCGATCGATCGGGAATGAGCTGGTTCAACAACCAGCGGCGGTGGTGTCCCGCATAGCCGACCCGCCGCGGAACGCCCGCCAGCCAAACTTCGAGCGCGGAGCGCAGTGAACCCGGGAAAAGAATAGCGACATCGAAAGGCTGCTGGCGACGAATTGCTTTCACCGCCGTGAAGATCGAACGACTCGTTAGGGCGATGACTTCATCGACTTCCGGCAGAAGCTTCCAGACGGCCGCGACTATCGCGGGGGCCGCGATCGTGATGTGTGCATCGGGTCGGCCCGCCTTAATTGCGCGCACGGCTCGCATGCTGATAATGCTGTCGCCGAGCCAATTCGAACCACGGATCAAAATCCGAAAAGGCTTCAAATCCGTCGCTGGCATTTCGGGAGGAACGTAAATCCCGCGCTTGTAAGGCGTGAGTAGAAAATTCGGCCGCGGAGTTTTCCAGCGGTTGTGGACCCACAACCAATCCTCCGGCGCTCTCCGAATTTGTTGCTCGATGGCAATATTTTGCTTCAGCGTGATGGAGTCCACGGAATCGCCTGCCGCATCGAGGCGCGAAGTGAAAACCATCCGCCAGCGCGCCGGTCCCTCGGTGTGGACCGCCGCTGCCATCACGGCTGCTCCGGTTCGTTTCGCGAGGAGTCCGGGAAGCGCAGAGGTCGAAGCCAGGCGTCCGAAAAAAGGTGTCCACAAGCCATGGTCACCCGCATGTTGATCCGAAAAAATCCCTAGAAGCCCTCCGGAACGAAGCAACTCAATCGGCTTATGAAATCCTTCGCTGCGATCGAAAAGCTCCGAGCCGGTCCGGGCTCGCCTTCGGCCAATGTCGCGGTCAATATAACGATTCCTCAGGCTCTGGTAAGGCGAGCCGATCCGCGCGTCCGGCAAGTAGAGCGGCACGAGCTGGGCGGCCAGTTCCCAGCTGCCGATGTGGCTCAGAATCAGGACTACCGGCCGGCCACCGCGAAGCTCGTGATGGACCGCGTCGAGGTTCTCCGGTGGCACATGATGCAGCAGTTTTTCCCGCGGCAGCGAAACCATCTTGAGCCCGCAAATCAGATTTGCGCTTTGCCATTGAAAATTCCGGCGGCCGATGCGGCGCAATTCGCGCGGAGATTTTTCGTTCCCAAAGGCGATCTTGAGATTGCGCCGCGAAAGGCGGCGATACTGAGGCAAGAGCAGCCAAGCGCCCAGGCCCAGGAAGCTTCCAAGCGCAAACAGAACCCGGAGCGGCAGAACGCTCGCGATGGCCATCCCCGCGCGATAGAAAAGATAAATGCTGAAATCGAGCATGCAGGAACGGCGAGTCAGCGCGTGAATTCGCGTCCGAGCGTAAATTTGCCTGCGCCCGGCATCAATCAATATAATGTGTCTGTGTTGCGGCCACATCCCCAATCTCTGCGCCCGGATTTCGCGCGTTTCATCACGCAGAAGTTTGGGCACGGTCCGTTTCTTGTGCTCGGTCCTGAGAGAGAGGAGTTGGAACAGCAGTTTGCCTTGGCCGAGGTGTCGGTTGTTTCATGCGAAGAGAATGGCGCCCGTGCCGCGCTGGCGATCTGGTTTTATCCGCCGGAAGAAAACGAAGATGAGGCAACCGTGCATCGACTCGTCCACTGTGCCGAGGAAGTCCTCTTGGTGGCGAGCGCAGGGGTAGAAGTTGCCAAACGGCGCCCGCAACTCGTCGCGCGCTTTCGCCCGTTTGGTTTGCAGCCGGATTACGGGTGTGATCTCGGCGAGATGGAAGCGACGGCTTTGTGGCTGGTGCGAAAGTCTGAAGTCTCCGCGGAAACTATGGCGCCGGCGGTGGAGTCCGCTTTTGCGCGACTGCACCGGCACGTGCGGGGATTGCAGCGAACTTTGCGGACCCGAATGTCGGAACTCGAGGCGGCCGAAAACCACATCGCCAGGTTGGAGGAAAAACTTCTCAAACTGAAGGAAGCGAAGCGCCAACTAAAGCAGTTGAAGCAGGAGAAACACGCGTTGCGCAAATCGCCCGAGCGGAAAGTCGGCCAGGTGCTGCTCGCCCCTTATCGGTTGCCGCAAAAATTATGGCGCGAGGTCCGCAAACGGTTGCCCCGGTCTAACGAGACCAATCGGCCAGCGATTTCAGCCAATGAATATCAAGCATGGTTCGAGACCCACCGTGTCCAAGACGGAGAGATCATGGGGCTGCGGCGAGAAGCGAGCTCCTTTGCTTATCGACCGTGCATTAGCATCATCACGCCTGTCTTTAACACACCGGTGCAATGGCTCACCGAATGCGTGGAATCCGTCATCGCTCAAGCTTATGAACGGTGGGAATTGATCCTGATCGATGATGATTCCACCGAGCCGGAAACGCTTCGGATATTGCCCGAGCTGGCGGCGCGCGACTCGCGCATCACGCTCACGAAGGTGGAAACGCGCGCCGGCATTTCGGCCGCCTCGAATCGCGGCATCGCACTGGCGGAGGGCGATTGGGTCGGCTTCCTCGATCACGACGACTTGCTCGAACCGGACGCGCTTTTTCAAAACGTGAAATGGCTGCAGGACCATCGCGATGCCGAAATGATTTACTCAGACGAAGACAAGCTGACCGAACTCGGTCTCGATTCGCCCATTTTCAAGCCCGACTGGTCGCCGGATTTTTTTCTTTCCTGCAATTACCTTTGCCATTTCACCCTCATCCGGCGCGCCATGCTCCAGCAGGTCGGCCGTCTCCATTCCGAGTTCGATGGTGCGCAGGATTACGATCTTTTTCTCCGCGTCTGTGAGCAAACGAAGCGCATCGATCACATCCCGCGTGTGCTCTATCATTGGCGGCGCAGCGACGCTTCCACCGCCGATAACATCCGCCGCAAGCCGGGGTCGCTCGAGACTGGGCGCCGGGCGCTGGAGGAACATCTCAAACGCTGCGACCAACCGGGACATGTCACGGTCGATTGGCGCACGCATGCTTACTGCCTGAAGCGCGAGTTGAGCGAAGCCGAAAAAATCTCGATCATTATTCCGGTGCGCGACCGCGTCGGTTTGCTGGAGCGATGCCTGGCCAGCCTAACGAGCAAAACAACTTATGTACCGTATGAGATCGTGATCGTTGATAATGACAGCCGTTCCGCGGAAGCGCAGGAATACTTCGCGGGCTCCCCACATCGCGTCCTGCGCTACAGCGGCCCTTTCAATTATTCCGCGATCAATAATTTTGCGGTCGCGCAGACCGACAGTCCCTGGCTCCTGTTTTTGAATAACGACACGGAGGTTATCGAGGGCGAATGGCTGACGATCATGGCCGAGCATTTGCAACGCGACGAGGTCGGCGCGGTCGGCGCGCGCCTCCTTTATCCGGACGACACCGTGCAACACGCCGGCATTGTCGTCGGCGTGGGCGGAATCGCCGAGCACGCGTTTCGCGGTTTGCCGGCGGAAGCGCCGGGCGTCTGCCGCCAGTTGCAGGTCACGCGCAACTACAGCGCGGTCACCGGCGCTTGCCTGCTCACGCGCCGCGCGGTGTTTGATGAAGTGGACGGGTTCGATGAGGAACGCTTGCCGGTGACTTTTAGCGACGTCGATCTTTGTTTGAAAATGCGCCGCGCCGGCTATCTCATCGTTTACACTCCGTTCGCCAAGTTGTATCACCACGAATCCGGCACGCGTCGCCGCACGGTAGAGCCGCTTGAGACTGAGGTCATGCGCCAACGCTGGCCCGAGGTGCTGGCGTGCGATCCGTATTATAATCCCAATCTCTCCCGCGAGCGGGCCGACTTCTCGTTAGGCAAGTAAGCGCGCTAATAATTTATTTATGAGTAATCCTGATCCCAAACTTTGGTCTGGCCTAACGAAAGAAGCGCAAGCAGCCCTGCACCTGCGCGATTATGAAAGGTCGAGCTTCGCGCAACAGCTGGCGGGGGCAGGGATCGAAGCGGGGAAGCTGGCTTCGGCGGATCGCACCAATTCTGAAATCCGCGAGGCTTGGATTCCCGGGGTGGAAATTTTTGCCCGCGCGATTTATCCACAGCGGCATCGCGGTTCGTTCGGCGAATTCGCGCGCCGCGACGAGGGCGTGCTCACGCGCATCGGTTTCTGGCCGACACAGTGGGCGAGCGCCCGCATGTTTGCCCAGACCGCCAAAGGTTTTCACGTCCATCCACCCTGCATTCCCGCAGGCCAGACGCCCGAGGATTGGTTGCGTCGCACGATGATCGACGAGGCGGATAATTTTTCCCTGCGCCGCTATGACCTCGAGCAGTGGGACGTGATGTTTTTTGTGCAGGGCGTAGCCGAAATAATTTTACGCGACGTTCGCGCCGGCCTCCCCGCGCGCACGATGCGTTTTCTCATAGACGGCGACAATCATCGCAGCGCGAACAACGCCGGCCTCGTCGTCCCGCCCGGCGTCGCCCATGCCATTCGGGTCGAGGGATCGGAGGATGTCATCATGGTTTACGGGACGAGCACCTCGTTTCATCCGGAATTTGAAGGACGCATCGCCAGCGAGGTTGAGACCGCGGCGCTGCCCGAATCGTGGCAGAGTTTCCTGGCAGAATAAAATCGTCGTTACAATGAAGCGGCGCTTCGATCCGGCCACGCCGGAATTGATGGATCGTCCTCAGCCGGTGACGCCGGAACTGGAGAGCGATCTGCGGAGTTTGCGCCAGCTCAATCGTTACTTCGGCAGTTACGCGCTGATCGATTATTTTTTGCGCCGCTGGATCCGCCGTGGTGAGCAACTGCGCGTGCTCGACCTCGCCACCGGTTCGGGCGATATCCCGCGGCTTATTGTTGATCACGCGAGAAAGGTGGGCGCGACGGTTACGATCGATGCCGTTGATCAACAAAACTCCACGCTAGAAATAGCCCGGCGGTTGAGCGCGGACTATCCAGAGATCAATTTCAAACAGGGCGATGTTCTCACCTTTGGAGAAGAGGCCGCTTCGTCCGATCTCGTGCTCTGCTCGCTGGCGCTCCACCATTTTAGCGAAGGCGACGCGGTGAGGTTGCTCGCGCGCTGCCGGCAAGTGTCGAATCGCTTCGTGCTTGTGTCGGATTTGTGCCGCGGTCCTCTCGCCACCGTCGGTGTTTATTTGTTAACAGCGCTTATTTTTCGTGAACCGATGACTCGGACCGATGCGCGCCTCTCGGCCGAGCGTGCGTTTTCGTTCCGAGAATTTCACTCTCTAGCGCGCCGCGCCGGCTGGCAAAATTTCCATCACCGCAAATTCCGC